>JAYSSX010000343.1:0-10772 GCA_043720315.1 Pseudobdellovibrionaceae bacterium
GAAGATATCAGTGGTCACTCGATCAGCCAAGTTACTGAAATAAACGGTAACGTTGCCATTGCAAACAGCGGCATTTCAATGAATGCCTTATACAAGTCAACTTCGGGACGCGCACTATTTATCGACAGCCAATACAAAGGCGAAATTGCAAATGCCGAAGTCAAGTCTAAGACTCCGCAGGATCAATTGACTGGATTTATGATGTCTATGAAGTCAGAAAATGATTTCTTCACATTCTTTGAATCAAAAAGTAATATCGTATTGAATGTTTTAAGCAATGGAAAATCTAAAACCATATATAAATCAATCAAAAGAAACAGTATTATTCCAGGGACGCTATTTAGCGAATTATTAAGCCCGATCATTGTTAAAAATGATCAGACTTTAAGTCCGTCAGTATTCGTTGATTCTACTTTGGTTTCGGCTAATGTGGTTTATGCTTGGACTTATATGAATGGTGATTTGATTTCGCCAATAAACTTAAGCGTAACTGTTCCACCAGATTGCCGCGCGGTTACTCCGCAGCAAATCGGAGCAAAAGCCGAATACTCTTTCTTGTTTCTATGTAAAAAAGCTGATGGTTTTGAAGTTCAGGCATTCAAAGCCTTAAACCAAACTAATTAAAAAAATTCTTTAAAATCAAATCGTAGTCCGAACTTTCGGACTGCGTACTTACCGCAAGCGGAGAATTAAAAAAAGTTCTCTGCTTGAGTATTTTTAGACTGACCTCTAGAAATTTTGCTAGCTGATCGTTTTCATCTTTTGAATTTGCGTTCGATGATTTGGCCCACAGCAGTTGCTTTTCTAAAATGGCTAAACTAATTTCACGACCCAACTTTTCCAAAATCAGCTTTGCGTGATATTCTAATTTTTCTGGAGTAATATTTTGCAGTGAAGTTAATTCCAACTTTAGCTGACTCGATAATAGTTTCTCTTTTTCTAATTCCGCCAAAATAGATGAAATATTTTCCTTTGAAAAAACCCGCAGCAAATCTAAACTTTGAATATTGGTTGTTCCTTCCCAGATTGGTAGAACTTGCGCGTCTCTTAACATTCGGGGCATGACATGATCTTCAATATAAGCAATCCCACCAATCAGCTCCAAACTTTCTGAAGCAGCAAAGACCGAAAACTTCGCGGTGAGTGCCTTAATAACAGGCGTTAACATTCTCAAGACTAACGTTTGATTTGCCTCTCCCAAATCCGAACGATCTAAACATCGAACTGAATAGAATACAAAGGTTTGCAAAGCATAATGTTCTGCCGTTAATTCAGCTAAAGACATCTTCCATAGAGGAAGCTGAGACAAAGTTTTCCCGAAGGCTTTACGTTTGATTCCGTAATGGTAGGCTTCCAAAATAGATCGTTTCGATATTGCGATACTGGCGATCGAATTATAAATTCGGGACATATTCACCATATCAGTCATCATTTTAAAACCGACTCCGACGCCACCGACCAAATTGGCTGGACAGTTATCCAAGGTAAATTCGGCAGATGCCATCGAACGTACTCCCAGTTTTTCTTTCAACCGGTGTAAGGTCATCGACTTTTCAGTCGATTCATTATCTCGAATAATTAGAAATAAACCTAAACCTTTGGTGCCCGGGATAAAATCGCCTTTTTCGTTTCGCATTCTTGCTAAAGCCAAAATGACTTTAGCATCAGCATTGGAACAAAACCATTTATGCCCAGACAAAAACCATTCGCCACTCCTCGATTCAGCAGTGACCTGGCTAGAACCGACATCGGACCCCCCACTGCGTTCCGTTAAAAACATCGCACCTTGCCAAAGTTCTTTCATATTATCAGTTGTCAATTTCTTTAATGCCAATTGTACACGCGGATTATTTTTATCGCCGTGAATTTCTAAAACTCGAGCTAAAGCATCTGTCATACAAATAGGACAAAATAGACTAGGTTCAATTTGAGCAAAATAATAAGCTCCGGCAAATCCAATCTGGTGTCTTAAAGATCTATTTTTAACCAGCAAGTCCTCTTCGAATTTTAACGAAATGATCTTTTCACCATAACTTAATTCTTCTAATCGGCGATAGCTGTTGTCAAAATCAATATTGTTTTGCTGGTAACCTAGAGAATTAAAAGCAATATGGCGCGGAGATTTTTTATCAGCAATCATCGAAAATTCGTTTCCGATTTTTGCCGACAAACCCATATTTGCTAAATGCGGGAAATACTTCTCAGCATTTTGATCTTGCCAAAAGAATCGAAAAAACAGTTTAGCTAAGGGATCTTCTTTGAAGAAATTCTCTAAAATGACATTTGGGATATATTCATTTCTATCTAAATTTAAACTCATGGAGAATCCTCGCCTTTTTCTTGCGCTGGCTCTGCGATGTACTTGTCAATCCAGCCACCCGAAAATTGTATGCTATTGTTACTCGAGCTAATTTGCAAAGACGTTTTGTAATTCGGGTCATAATCAACATCTTCATTTTTTAACCCAGCAAAATGTAAGAAATCATCAAGACTCCTTTTGCCGGCTTCGATGTCATCACCACCTTCTTCCAAAATACTTCTTTGAATGCGATTACAAAAGTCCAGCGTTCCTGCTTCGTTGATCAGTTCTGGCTTCTTTTTAACTGCATTCGCTAACGTAAATAGTAAATAAGTACGATCGACCAGCTGTTCCGTTTTTTCTTTACGTGCCCTTACCTCATTTACCGCGAACGCCATTTGCGTATAAAATTCGGCTTTGTCAAAAAAACCCTCTTCTTTTCCTTCGTCAGCTGACTTAACCAACTCAAATAGTTTGCTCATCTGTTCCCCGCGCATGGCATATTTTAAGGCGGGTAAAATAGTCTCAAGATAAGGGTCCTTTTTTTCGTCTAACATATGATCAGCCATGTACTGTCCGAATTGGGTACCCGTTCCTTTATCCCAAAAAGAACTGCTTTCCGTGGACGCAAGATTTTCGCAAAATTGAATCAGCGGCTTATGGGAATTAATAAACTCTTCTAAAATAATTTCCTGAGGATTTTTTTGCATCGATTCGGGAGTTTGGGCAGCTCCTTCGGCAACTATAGGAACTTCGCCATTAAGTACTTGTGAGCCGACGGCAGTGCTTGAATCTTTTTTTTCCACTGAATTATTCTGCTTTTCCTTTTCGTAGCCGCCAATCTGGGTTTTTAAATCCTTCGCTCCGGGAAGAATAAATATTATTCCGACAATGAGTAAGGCCAGTAAAAGCAACAATCCAGTCACTATAGAGACGGCAATTTTAAGATGTTTCACATTAAAAAATTTTAATCTAAGTTTCGACATTATGCTGTAATGTCTGCTGGTTTGCGCTTTGTGTAAATGAAAAATGCACTGTTTTTGACCAAAATTCGCCTTAGGTTAAGATTTTTGTTTATTTTAGGCAACGAATGAGTATCATCCATTCTTATAGGTTTAAATAAAAGAGGATGGTCCTTTTTAAAATTAAAGATTCGAATCACCGAATCAATAGGAGATACCCATGAAATTATTAGCATCAACTATCGTTGCTTTATGCGCTACCGTTGCATTAGCTAACCCGCCCGCACCAGCTGCTGCGGCAACTACTACTACAACAACGACTACAACTGCACCTGCTGCTGGTCACGACACGGCAACTATGGCAGCTCCTGCTGGTGGCCATGAAATGGCTATGGCACACGGTAAAAAGCCAGGTAAAATGGCTAAAATGGATTGCTCAAAAGAAGAGAACAAAACCAAAGACGAGTGCAAAGCTGCTCACAAATAGTATTTGATCCAACGAATTTTTTTCGTTTCGAGAAAGCCATCCACCCGGATGGCTTTCTTTTAGGTACCAGGTCCTTTTAAAGGACCTGGTACCTAAAAAGTCTCGGAAGTGAAAATTCGGCTAGGATTAACAGTTGCTGACTTGGTGACTGTGAAATATTGGCGACCGATTTCGCGACCATCCGTTGTTTCTACTCGCACTTGCCACTCGCCTTCGGTGTAATTCTGTTTCGAAGCGTATCCACGAAAACCTTTTTCGCGTCCCCCGGAAATTTTAAACGGAATACTGTCTGCATCGGCCCAGCGGTCTTTAACGTCTTTGTACATCCAGTGTAAAATAATCGAATCATTAAATCTTGCCGGCGCGTAGATCTGCGCAAACAAAATAATTTGATCTCCTGGTTCAGCTAAAAAATCCTGATCGCCATTTTTCCAAAATTCCCACCAACCCTTTTCCGTATACAGCAAGTAGTTGCCTTCGAATTTTTCAATCTTGTGGTAGACACCAATTTTGTTAACCGCTAATGGTACAGGTGGAATCCAATGCATTAGATAAAATACGAAAAACAAAACCGAAACGGCCAAAGCCGGCGCAAGCAATTTGAGAAAAAGTACTTTGGTGTCTTTAAATTCAATCTGAATATTTTTATAGATAAAATACAGAATCCCTAAAGTCGACGCTAATGACAGTAAAAACGGAACCCACCCCACAAAACCCAGGATCACTGGCCATAAAGTAGAAAAGAAACTAAAAACACAAACAATATACAATGCGATTTTTAAATTCACTTTGCTTTCTTGCACCATTTTTAATTCGTTACCTACCATAATGGCAACCAGGGTAAAAATAAAAATAAATGATGAGAAAAAAGATGAGCTAATAATAAAAAATAAAGAATAGACGCTTAATAGACTGCCCAGAAAAAAATGCATAATCGGAGTGCGGTAGGTCCAAATTTTTGCCAATCGATTGCTTGGCGTGAACAATTGTACACTTTCTAAAAAGTCGTAATATAATATAAGTCCGATGATGAGTAGGTACAGCACCTGTTGCCCAATGGAAAAAAGATCATCCACCTTCGACAAAGTGAATACATCAAAAAGAAAACCCAAAATGAAAAACCAGATATCCACCTTTCTTTCATTTTGTTCATAATACCCGACGGCCGAATGATAATATTTTTTCATTTGAATTCGATCTTTTGAATCAGAAAAGTTTCTTCTGAGTTTGGTTTTTTTACGATAACTTCTTCATCTACTTTTTTACCTAGTAAGGCTTTTGCAACAGGTGACTTCCAGGAAATTTTACCTTGTTCGGCAATCACTTCATCTTCTCCTACGATTTGGTAGGTGAAGGCTTTCTCATCATCATTTAACAAAGTCACCGTCGCACCAAACACAACCTTTTCCGAGTTCAAAGATTTTGGATCAACAACTTCGGCTGCTTCCATCCTTTTAGTTAGATAATGCAGTCGTCGGTCAATCTCGCGCAGTCGCTTTTTTCCATATTGATAATCGGCATTTTCCGAGCGATCACCATTGCTAGCAGCCCAAGTAACAGTTACTACAATACGAGGTCGCTCCTTGTTCAGAAGCTCGTGATACTCGGCCTTTAACTTGGCCAGCCCCTCTGGGGTGATATAATTTTTTTCCATTGGTTTAGGTACTAAAAATTTACGGCTTTTAAAGGTTCCGCATTATGAGCCAAGACCTGTTTTACCGGCCCAGCTTCGGTCTCTTTCCTAGCCTTGTCAGCCATGACCTGATCACCTTGAAGTTCGTACATTAGCTCTTTAACGCTTAAAATACGGTCAACACGGTTAGCCGTTTGGCCTACGGTATACAGATTTTTTTCTTTTGGATTCATATCAATGGACGATAACAAGCCATTACAAATGCAAAAAGTTTTTTCATTCTCATGTTTCGAAGGACAATGGCCTTTGTTCAGTAAATAACCTTTGTCACACTTGGGTGCACGTTCTCTGCGTAAGGCTTCTTGATAAAATGGAGATTTTTTTAGAACGCGAAATAACATTCCACAAGGCGAACCGGGCTTGTCAGCCAGTTCGATATCATCTTCAGTGCATTCTACAAGAAGTTTTTTATATTCTTCATTTGCGCCACTTTCAAATGTCGCTAAAAATCGTGTTCCCATTTGAACACCTTTACATCCCATATCTAAATACTTTTGAATATCTTGATGGGTGTAGACGCCGCCAGCCGCTATTACTGGTATGTTTCCCCAATTTTTTACGACTTCTAAAACTTCTGTTAACAATTGATCTAAATGATTAGCTGGATCGACAGCCTCTTCGCGAGTTCTCCACGCGATGTGACCACCTGCTAGTGGTCCCTCCACAACAACGGCATCAGGCAATCGTCCCGATCGCTGCCAACGTTTAAAAATAATTTCCATTGCTCGTCCAGAACTAACAATTGGAATCAATGCAACTTCGTCTTTTCTAGGATGTGATAATGCGATTTCAGGTAAGGCCATCGGAAGACCAGCACCACTTATGATGGCATCTACGCCACCATCCATTGAACCCAACACAGAGTCTTTGTATTGATTGATCAATGCTACCATGATGTTCATTCCGACTTTTCCGCCTTGGCCTAAAATTTTTGCATCTCGAACGTCTTGTGCAGCTGCATCGCGAGCATTTAATTTTTTTCCATGACGTAGACTGACGATCCGATCTAAGGCAGCCGAGGATAAAACTCCTAGACCTCCTTCTTTAGCAACTGCCCCTGCTAAGGTATAGCTAGACAGTCCAATTCCCATTCCGCCTTGTATAATCGGAACTGGGATTGTTAAATTTCGCATCGTCAAAGAAGGTAACTGATTCATCGTTAAGTCCTTATAAATCATTATTAAAACAGAAATATAGCAGTTAAACCCAACCAATCCCATCAAATTTTTTAGTCTTTTCCGAGCAGTGTAAAAATATGACTCAGGATCTCTAAAACTTAAGTCTATATTTCACTATAATTGGCTAAGTAGCCTTAATGACTTAATAATTTCCGCCGAAACGAAGTTTAAGAGGAATTGCGTGAGCAAAAATACAAACAGAATAATAACCGCAGCTGCACTTTCGATAAGCTGTTATGCGGGAACTTATTTCTGGTACAAATCAACAGAGTCAAAAAATGACGTCAACCCGGATGTCAAGCCCGTGGCTTATGTTGAGCGTATCAATGAAGATGTTCATCGCAAACCTGTTTCTAAATTAATCTGGAAATTATTAAACAATGGCGAGCCAGTCTATTCGGGTGAAGCCATTCGAACATCTACTCTAGGAGAAGTTCGAATTCAATTTGCTGATAGCGAACGATATATTGATGTGGAACCTGAATCTTTAATTGTCATCAGTCAAACCAAAGGTAAAGAAATTTCCTTGGATTTGATGGATGGTAGTTTATTTGTTTCCCAAGGACAGAACGAAGTTGCGAATGCGAATGCTCCTGCCCTGACTTTAAATTCAGTACAAGGTAAAGTCGATTTATCGACAGCAACGGCATCTCTTTCAAAAACCAACGGCAATAAAATTGACCTCCAAGTCTTAAAAGGTAAAGCCAAAATTGAAAGTGCCAACGGACAAACAAAGGAAGTGGAACAAGGAAAAACGGCGGCCATGGGTGCGCAAGGTTTTGCGTTTGATCAAAATTTACTGAAAATTATTTCTCCAGCAACCGACCGACCGCTTTACGTTAATCCGGAATTTATTCAGCCAATCAGTTTTCAATGGCAAGGATTTCCGAAAAATACATCGGTCACTTTATATCGAGGAACTTCACGAAAAGATTTGAAACCTAAAGAATTATCGGAAACGGGCGAAGCTTCGCAAATCCTCTCGCAAATGTCGGTAGGAAAATATTATTGGAAGTTAGTAGCTACTGATAAAACCAGCAAACAAGTGGTTGCTGAAACTTCTGTTTATCGTCTTGAAGTAGTCAGTCGTTTCGCCCCTGCAGTCATTTTTCCAGAACCAAATTCAATCATCAATAAGCCAGATGTCACTAAAGATCCCAACTATGCTTTGGAATTTCAGTGGAGTAAACCCGAAGACATCAAACAAATGGTTTTCGAGTTAGCTAAAGATCCTCAGTTTAAAGAACGAATCAACGCTAAGACTTTCTTAAAAGAAACCACTTTCAAACAAGTGCTACCTGATGGTGACTACTTTTGGCGTATGAGTGCTATTTACGATGGAATTGAAAAACCTATTGCCGGAAAAATCAATAAATTTTCGTTACTAATCGAAAAACCAAAACAAAAGCCGAAGCCGCAGATTATAATTACATGGAATAATCCTACTGAAAAAACACAATACTTTATTACGCAACCGACAGCACAGTTTTCATGGACCTCTGAACAAAAAGACCAGGTAAAATCATGGCGGATTAAATTAGCTCCTAATAGTGAAACATTAGAAGATCCAGCCAAAGATAGCTTAGTTCAAAAAATAGATACTAAAGATTTAGCCATCAAAACAAATCTGACCAAGCCGGGTCGTTACATAGCTATGGTTGAAGCCTTTGATGAAAATGATCAGATTTTAGCTAAATCAAACTATAAAGAGCTAGACGTATCGCCGTTCCCGTTGCTTCCGGCGCCAAAGTTTTTGCCAGGCGCGGGAACTTTGAATGCGGATAACCAAGGAAAGTTAACTTTAAACTGGTCACGGGTTGAAGGTGCTAAAGAATATTGGATCGCGATTTTAGACAAAGCCGGAAAAGAAATGCGTAAAGCAAAATTTCTAGCAAATTCGACATCGCTAGTGAACTTACTTCCTGGACAATACATGGTGGATATTTACGCAATCGACGAATACGGCAGACTTAGCCAAAAGGAAATTCCAAGACAAGTGGTTGTACCAGATGGAAATGGTCTTGAAGCTCCTAAAATGAAGAAGTTGAAAGTGAAATGATGAAGTTAACACGTAATTTGTTTATTCTATCTACTCTATTGATCAGCACTTTGCTGTTCGCGGGCAGACTGTGGGCTGAGGAAGCCTCGGAACCGTATAAACGAACCGTTTCCTTTGAATTTGAAGCTATTGTAAATGCTAAAAAATATGATATCGAAATCAAAAACCGCAAAACCGATGAGGCCAAACTTTATACAACTGAATCCGCAGAATGGGAAGGTTCGTTAGTTCCCGGTACCTATTTGATGCGAATCCGATCCAAAGATAAACGTGGCGTTGCAGGAAATTGGTCAACACCCGAAGAGTTTACTGTTCAGTTAGAAAGTACAAAATTAGTTGCGCCGAAACCACAAGAGAAAATCGAAACCAAAGAAAACGAAGAATACAAGGTCGTTTTTAAATGGAAACCGGTACCCGGTGCTAAACAATATCACTTTGAATTAATAGGTGAAAATGGCGAAGCTCTTAAAAAAGAAAATTTAGATTCTAACTCTTATGAAATCAATTTAAAGGTTGCTAAATCTTATAGTTGGAAAGTCAGCGCGGTAAATGAACTCGGGGTGGAAAGTGACGCCATTGCGGTTGATCAGTTCACTTTATTAGGAAAACAGCTGGATAAAGTGATCATCACAAAACCAGAGACTAAATTCGTTCGCGAATTGGCCTGGAAGGGACCGGAATTCGCCGAAGGTTTCGATTACTATTTATCCCGCTACAGCACCAAAACTAAAACTTGGGCAAAGGTAAAAACTGAAAAAGATTTTAAAAATCAAAAAATTCCTTTCAGCGATAAATTTCCAGGTGGAAAATATAAATTACAAGTTCGTTCGTCAGCGAAAGACCGTGTCGTTTCTAAAACTGAAGAAGTCGTTTTTCAAGTGGTCGAAGGAAACCGTTCCCCTGCCGCCGAAGAAGTCGCTACAATTCGTGAATCGATTGATCGCACAAACGGCTGGTTTGCCGTTGCCAGCTATTTAGTTACGAATATTAACTACAGCGGAAGTTTCTTTGATGCTAACGGCGTGCAGTCCAATGCGGTCTTTGATGCTGTTGGTGGCACAGGACGTTTAGGTATCGGCTATTTAGATTCCCTGTACCCTTGGGGATTTTTAACTATCATAGATGACGGTGGATTCGTCATCGACAACGCCAACTATACTTTTGCCTCATTGGAAATGTCAGCAGTTTACCGTCGACAATCTGGTTCACGCGGTGAATCGCGCCATCAGTTCGGAATATTTACCAAAGAACTTCCCGAAGTTCAAGGTGATGCTAATACACAATCTGTGACTACCACTAAAATGGCAGTTGGCGGATTTCACTATGGTTATGAATACTGGTACGGACTTACAAATAAATTAGGACTTCAAGTAAACATGCATTCCTATTTCAATTTAGCGAAAATCAAAACTCCTAACAATCAAGGGATTGCTCCCGATGTATCCTTTCAATTGGGATTGCTAGGAAGTTACCGCATCAGCCAGAAAGCCACAGGCCTTATGGGATACGCTTATCGCCGAGACGCTATGTCTTATTATATGGATACGACTTCTGGTGACCGCCTAAAACAATCGGTTGAAATCTTCGGTCATTACCTAAATTTTTTCTTGGAGTGGACATTATGAGAATCTCAATTGCCACTAAACTGATTTTTTTGACGATAAGTTTTCTCGTCATTGCAACGGCCATTTTTGCAACCCAAAGTTCTCAGTTGTTGGAAACAGTTCTTATCCTACGTGAAGAAAACTCGAACCGAATGCAGGCCGATGCTCTTGCTACCGAAGTCGATAGCATTATTGGATCTGCCATCGAAAGGGCCCAAATTATTGGTACCATTCTTTACAAAATGAAAAATGAAGAAAAACAAAATCTTCTTAATAATGTGGTCATTCCTGCAGTTAATCCTGACAATCCAAAATTAAGTGATTTAGATGTTAACTTTAATAAAGATCGCGGACTTGTTTCCTTAGAAGTCTACAAAATCACGGCAACAGGATATGAACTGTATGCTAAAAAAGTAAAAGAAGAGGCCCTTAAACAAGCCGGCGTCGGACTTGATTACATTGATAAAGTCCGCCAAGCAAATAATTTTCC
>JAYSSX010000344.1:0-1707 GCA_043720315.1 Pseudobdellovibrionaceae bacterium
TCGTGCTGCTCTACAATTTTTTTTGCTATGGCCAGCCCCAGGCCTGTGCTGGTCTCGCCTTCGGTTGGACGAACACTTGTTTTTCCAAACTCATGAAACAGTTTTCCAATTTCGTCTTTTGGAATTCCCAAACCTTGATCCGAGACGGCGAATGTCAGATGCTTTTTGTCACAACTAACAGAAAACAGGACTTTACTGTTTCGTTGAGAGTATTTCACCGCATTGGAAAACAGATTATCTAAGACTCGTAGAACCTTATGTCGATCAAAGCGAGCAACATCAGGAATTTGGATAGATATATTAGATACAAATTCAATTTCTTTGGCTTCGGCAAGAATACGGCCAAAATTTGTAATTTCATTACAAAAGTTTTTCATTAGAACATCTTGTTCATCTAAATAATTTGCACTTTGCTTCAATTCGCTCAACTCCGAAAGTTCATTAAGAAGTGAGAACATGTATTTGGTATTTCGAAGAAAAATTCCAAACACATTTTTTCCATCCGGATCAAGTTTTTCGAACCACGGTTGATCTACTGACATTTCAGCAAAGCCTTGAATTACACTTAACGGCGATTTTAAATCATGTAGAATCATACTTAAGTTTTGCGACTGAGACGCATGAAGTTCAAAACTTTCCTGAAGGCGACCATGCTCTATGATTAGCGATAGCTCATCAGCAATTTCTAATAAAATTTTAACATGCTCATCCTTGTAGGTATTAACTTTACAACTCGAAAAAAAGACGACACCTATTTGTTTGTTTTCAGCGCGAAGAGGACATGTAAGGCTTGATCTTATTCCATCTTGGATAATCAGCTTCGTGGATTTCGATTCTGGATGGTTGGCTGAGTACTGTATAAGGTCATTGATAATACGTGGTTGTTTGGTTTCTAAAATCTTTTGCAAGCTACTCCCCTTAACGGGGGCCACATAGCGAAGGGTTAGATGCTTAACTGGAGTTTTTGATCTCACCCATTTCAATTTAAGTTGGGCTTCATCACCAGTTCCTTCTACAAGCGCAATGCCGATTCGATCGTACGGAATTACAAGATCCAGCGAATCGAAAACGAAGTCCAGAACATTTTCATAGGCTACACCAGAGGTCAGTCTCTTATTGATTTCGCTAAGAAGCCTACCGAACAAAATCTGCGGCTGGCCAAATGTGGATAGAGCGGAAGATTGCAGTTCATTTATTTTGGTTTTTTCCATAAATTTTTCGAGCTACTTAGCGACAAATTCAGGTTTAAAAAACTTCTTCGCTGACGCAATAATTTGATTATCCGTTGGATGATCAGAATTCTCTAGACCCGCAATTTTCGAAGCCAAGCTAGCTGTGTGGTGGGTTTCCAAATACGTTTTGAAATGATTTTTTGAAAGACCAGGTCCTAAAATTAAAATTTGATCTGCATCTTTCAGCCTAAGCGCCAAGTCTCGGTAAAAGTTCTCGAGATGAGCAACTTCATGCAAATCTTTTTTATGGCGAGTGTGATGGTCGGCACCGTGAATATTCACGTGCGACCTTTCTACACCGGAAGATTTCATATTAAATAATTGAGCTTTTTCTGAATCCATCCAAACTACAAATTGAATCATTGAGTCCTACTTCCATATTTCAAATACTTTTCGCCACCATACACCCTCTGTTGTCACAAAAGTGTTTAATATCGCGCCGGAGCGCGCATGATAGACAACAAAAAAAATTTTT
>JAYSSX010000345.1:0-4986 GCA_043720315.1 Pseudobdellovibrionaceae bacterium
GGCCCTCGTTGTCCCACGACCTTCGCTCAAATTCGTGCCTTCGATTAATACCGACCCACAATAAATTCGCGCCATATTTAAAGTGGCTGCATTTGGCGAGGGGTTTACCCAACATCGATCTGCTGGCCACCCGCCATTTTTAGACGGACTGTAACTTTTCATTTTTATAATTCGTAAACTAAGATCCAATTTGAAATAATCCTTATAAAATAAGGCCATTTCCCCTGAGGTTAAACCATGCCGCATCGGAAAATCAGCGGCTCCCACAAAGGATTCCCATCCCGCCCTTAATGAAAAACCCTCAATCGGTCTTCCCGCAGGGTTGGGACGATCTAAAACAATGACGGACTTTCCATGTTTGGCGCACTCTTGCATCACATATAGCAAGGTCGTAATGAATGTATAAATCCGGCAACCCAGATCCTGCAAATCAAACAACAAAACATCAAAACTATCCATCATCTGCTGATTGGGAATCCGCACTTCCCCATACAATGAATAAATCGGAATTTTGTATTCAGGATGAATGAAAGTGGCGCTTTCTACCATATTATCCTGTTTCTCGCCGTTAACCCCATGTTGTGGTCCAAACGCACAAGACAGACCTATCTTACGCTGCAAAACTTCGAAACTATGCTGGAGGTTTTTATCAACGCTGGCTGGATGACAAACCAAAGCAACCCTTTTTGATTTAAGTTCTTTAACCAACTTTTTATTTGCTAACAATACTTCTATTCCAAAGGCTGTAGCCATCCTAATTCCTCTCCAAAATAAATGATTCCAAGACATGAAAGTCGGGCTTGTCCGCACAGTGCTTCAACGCATAGTAGTCTTTACCGATCTCCGACTCAATCACAGCTGTAATCCCTATCCGAAATTGATTCTGTCCGGTGCTATTTTCTATTTCGATAAATAATTCCCGCTTTTTTCGATCCCAACTAAATTCTTTTAAAGGAAAGTCAAAACACTCGCGCGGGGCTTTTGGGATTCGATAGCTGTCAAAAATAAAGCAGTTCCATGCAGGCAATAAAGAAAAATTAAACTCGTAATAGCTTTTGGATCCTACCGGGCTTAAAAAAAACTCAAAACAAGTTGTCGTCCATAACTGTGACGCGCGAGGCACGTCTTTTCCATGAACGTATTTGAAAGACGGCGTCTGTAACCCTATAATTTTATCTGCGTTTTGTAGTGAAAATTGAACCGCGATTACAGAGTTTTTCCTCTGCAGGTCTGATTCAATGATAAGTTCAGGAAATTTTTTGTCAAAGCCTACTAATTTGTGCACTACCTATATTAGCAATGCAGAAATAAGAAAACGAATGGAAAGATGTCGGCTAGACTTTGATCTAGCCGATTGAAATACCGATTAATTGACCAAACACTGATAAGTATTTGTTAGGCTTGCGGTGCTTACCCAGTTAGCTGAGGTTCTTGGAGGACCACACATTACATTTATCTCTAAAGCGGTAGCGCATGTACCGGCTGCATTAGGCACAGTAACCATTCGAATATTAGATGCATAACTGCATGGGTTCTGACATTTTGAATTACTTAAAAACTGTCCTAATCCATTGCCGCCCGTTAAAATTTGTTTTGCCCAATTGCTGGCCTGATCATTACAAACCTTCTGATCACCGACAAAACTAAAAACTCGACGGAAACCATATGCCGTTTGAGTTACTAACTCTTGCACTGTAGTATTGGCTGCCAATTCTGAATCAGATAACTTAATGGTTTGGTATGTCGCCGGGCAAGAATTGCTAGCTGAGTTACCCGAAGGTTGAGTCATAATGTCGATGATAGGCTCGCCTACGGCATGGCAACCAGCGATACAAACACTTTGATTTTGAGATTTTGTAATTACGATTTCATTTTCAGCTGTTTGATTTAACTGCGTCATTGCACCAGTCGCATTAAATATTCCGTAATTGGACTTACCAATTTCTTTCTTAAATCCAGGCTTCAACTGGGCCACTAAGTCTGCTTTAGGCGCACAGACTAAACGGAGTTCGCTGCCCTCATCTGCATTTGCGATAAATGCGTTTAATGCTATTGTCGTCACTATTATAAAAATTCGACTTTTTGAAAACATGTAAAATCCCCCTCAGCATTTCGAAAATGCCCTATGATACTATTTCAACCTTATATATTTTATTTATTGAAATTAAAGAACTAGCAAATGCAGGAAGTGGAAATTTTACCAGGCAGAAGGCCCTAAAAAGCACTAAAACCAATACCGAATGCCGACACCGGCATCCATATCGGCCGAGGTGGACGGGGTTAAATTCATGACCAAACCACCCTCTAGATAGATTTCAACCGGGATGGACCCTGTAAATATTCCCGTACCTAAAAGAATTTCAGGTCCTAAATACGTCTTGTTTTCGTCCTTAGAATTGGTACGGCTATAAACGCGGCCGCCGATACCGTAATACCAGTTCATCGGTAAACCATCTAAGGTTCTGAATTTAGGAAACTCCACTATGTAATTTCCTCGGATATAAATTCCTGTTGCCGAGCCAGTATTGTAAGCTAATACGGCATCCAAATATCGATCTGGCTTGATAAGATATTTTAGCGTTAATCCCGTGGGATCACCTATGATAGCGCCAACGGCCATTGGCCGAGAAGTTATTGCGGCTAAAACCGACCCACTAAAAAGTAAAACGTATAAAAAAGAGAAGATGATTTTCTGAAAGTTCAACATATCCAAAATACTGCTTGATCAAGTGGACCTTTGGCAATTAGAAATCTTTAAATCATGACTGCGTTAACCATTGTAGAATCAAATGCCGACTTTGTTGTAATAAATAAACCCTCGGGTATGTCCGCGCATAACGAATTAGGAAATGACGTTAATAGCCTCCTCGCCTCCCAACTGAAAATACCCGCTGCGCAAGTACTTCTTGTTCAGCGTTTGGACCAAGAGACATCGGGTTTAATGGTCGTTTCTATCAATGCTCAATCAGTGGCCGGCCTCAAAGAACAACTGGAGTATGGTTCACCTAATTCCGTTTTAGAAAAAAGATACTACGGATTAACCCGCGGTAAATTGAAACGAAATGAACCCCATGCCACTGAAGTAATCTGTAGTGAACCCCTCAGTAACAAGGCTGAAGGTCGAAAAAATCCATTAGGAAAAACGGCAGATCGTGTCCCTGCTAAAACTCAATTTACAGTGCTGAAAGAAAACCCCTATTTCAGTTTGGTTCAGGCCAGCTTGTTTTCTGGCCGCACTCATCAGATCAGGAAACATTTAGCCTTTTTAAATGCACCGATTGTGGGAGATTCCCGTTATAATGATTCTAACTACAATTCTAAGATGGCCAGCATGTATTCCAATGAGCGCATGTTTCTACAAAGTTACTTTGTGAAATTTATGTGGAAAAACAAGACCTATAGTTTTGAAATACCGCTGGATAAAGAATTTACCCAACTTTTACCGAATCCTACTTAAGTAGCCAGCGGTAACTTCTTCAGCGAAATAAGGCAGTTGTTTCTTTATAATTTAAAGTTCATAATCGGATATGTTTTCAAGAAAAGAATGGCTATTGCTGTTTTCAATGGCCTTCATTCAGTTTAGCCATACTGTTGATTTTATGATTGTGATGCCCTTAGGACCGCAACTGATGCGCACCTTTAATATTGATCCACATCAGTTTGGCCTGATCGTTTCTTGTTATACATTAAGCGCGGGATTCAGTGGCCTGATCGCCTTTTTGTATGTGGATCGATTCGATCGCAAAAAATCACTTTTATTTTATTACGTAGGATTTTGTTTATCGACCATTGCCTGTGCCCTGTCCCCCAATTACACCGCCCTTTTAGTTTCGCGAATTCTTTCGGGCGCTTTCGGTGGGGTTTTGGCTTCGATGACGATGTCCATTGTGAGCGACAGCATCCAACCAGAGAAACGCGGATCAGCGATGGGCGTGGTTTCCACTTCTTTTTCACTGGCCTCAATTATGGGCGTTCCAATAAGTTTATTTTTAGCCCAAAATTTTAACTGGCATGCACCATTTCTATTTTTGGGTGGGTTGTCTTTGTGTTTGATCGTATTAATTATAACCTCGATTCCAGAAATGCAGCAGCATCTTCAAAATACGCGAAATAGTCCAAAAGAACAGATCAAACAAACTTTTCAAAATTCAAACCTCAATTATGCATTGGCCTTTGCTTTTACTTTGGTCATGGGTCACTTTTTTATCATCCCGTTTTTAAGTCCATCTTTTGTGATTAATGCAGGTTTGGATGAAAAAAACTTATTTTGGATCTATTTAGTCGGAGGACTATTTTCCGGATTTTTCGCTCCTATCGTAGGCAGACTTTCTGATCAACTTGGTAAACGTTTCGTATTTGTCTGTGGCCTGATTTTATCTACAATTCCAATGCTGATCATCACCCACATTAAAGGACCCCAATCGCTTTCGTTTATTTTACCTCTGACGGCCTTCTTTTTTATTACCATGGGAAGTCGAATGATCCCCGCCATGGCCATGATTACGTGTACTGTGTCTACGAAAAGGCGTGGTGGATTTATGAGTTTAGTTACTTCCCTTCAACAATTTGGTTCGGCTATTTCTAGTTATTTGGCAGGAGTCATCGTCTATAAGACCCCTGCAGGGTTTTTAGCCAATTATGACATTGTAGGTTACTGCGCCATTGTTATGAGTGTTTTTTCACTAATTCTGGTCTTTAAAATTAAACCTGCCGAAGGCAAATTTTAATAAGCAAGCCGATTTATTCTGCGTCGATTAAAGGGTTCATCACTTTGAACCACAACGGCGGAATCATCGCACATAAAAACATGACCGAATAACCGTAAGGCAGATGTTTAGCTTCGTTATTTTCTTTCAGTTCTGTAAAGACTAATTGAGACTTCGTATGATGATTAGAATGAAATCCTAAATTGAACAAAGCAACGTTTGTTAACGTTGAATAGGCATCCCAAGAATGCTTTGGTTTGATGGCTTCAAAGATCTCGGG
>JAYSSX010000346.1:0-6327 GCA_043720315.1 Pseudobdellovibrionaceae bacterium
CGTTTAACGACTCCGTCCATCTCTGACTTTTCTAAGATAACAGCAGGGACATAAGTTTTGGCGATAACTTCGGCACGATTCTTTTCATCGGGTGAAGAAGCCCAACCTGATAACACAAATTTATCGTTAATAGCTCGAACTTCAACCTCAGGATTGTTAATATCCCGAGCAATAAATTCTGCAATTTTCTTTTGAGCTAAGGGAGACAAACTAACCAAAGATGAAGCCTGATCACCGAATTGCGAAACAACGTTATAAATACGATTCATATCGCGTGGTAAAAGAATCTGTCCATCAACGACAACTTTATTATTTACGATTTTAATGGTGATACCTTCAATATCTCCCAATAGAGACTGCATTTCGCGAACAACCGCATCCAATTTGCTTTTCTTTACATCGATATGATATTCGGCAACAACACGACCTTTGCTGTCATGCACAGTTAATGTCGCAATGCCTTCGGCTTTGGGAACAAAACGTAAAATGTTTTCCTCTTTATTGAAGGAAGCGGCTGTGATTTTTCGGAAATCACCTTTAAATGAAATTGCTTCCGGCACAGGTGGAAGTTTTTCATCATGTTCTAATCCAATGGTTAGGGTCACGAATCTTCGTGGCCGACTTTTCACCGGAGTTGATTCTTCTTCTTGCGCAAACGCTGTCGCTTCTACCAAATTGATAGATACAAAGCTTAGCATTAAAAAGAAGATCAACTGTTTTTTAAACCCCATGTTTTCCCCTATAAGTCCTTGAAGTTGCCTTTTTTACGAGGCGTTTGTGGTTGCGGAGGCACTACTCTTTGCGGTTGAGTAATTACAGTATTTGGTTTCACGCCTTCAGGTAATGTATCCATTGTAGCCATAGGTCTTCCCAAAACCGATTCTGCAGTAGAACTAGGAATTCTGGCTGGAACTGCTCGATCGTTAGGATTTCTTAAAGTAAAAAATAAATTTCCAGGAGAAGTTGATACAATGTAAACGAGGTCTTGGGCTTCCTTTGGGGAAACTTCAACTGTTAAAGAAGTGTATTTTGTATCACCTGTTAAAGCGATCTGATTAATATTTTTGCTGTTGGCATCCAACTCAAAAATACGTGGAATATTATTCACAACGTTTACACCAGTTGCCAATACAACCACGTCTTGCATGATCACTTGAACTTCACGTTTTGAATTGATTCCACGACCAGAATCAATGGCAGCAATAATATCTATGCGGTCACCTGGTCGAATTAGTTTCGCAACGCCGCGAATTTCATCAACTGGTAAGGTTACCGCACGTTTACTAGGAGCGACTTGCAAAGAAATTCCTGTATCTGGACCTGGTTGTAAAAGTTTTGTTTGCAAAATTTGTTCGCCTTTTTTCAATGGAGCAGAAGCGACTTGGCCCACTGCTAATTCTGGATCTGCAACGGCGCCTGGTTGAATGAAATCATTTGGTTTCTGAACTAACTCCAACATTGTATCATCAATAGTTTGCATTTCAGCAATATCAACCTTGGCGATAACAACGTTTTTCATTGCACCGTAAGTTTTGTCATATTCTGCCTTTTTCTCCTGCGAATAGCTGTACAGCATAAACGCGGCAAAAAGGCCGGCTCCTAAGGATAACCATAAGGTTCTCGATTCATTCGAATTCATATCAATCCCCACATTTCGTATTTAAACAAATTCCATGTACTGTTTTAATCCATACTGGATTAGTACCCTCGTCGATGCCACTATCAGTAGCGCGTTTTCCTTCGACGATTTGTTTAACTGCAAATTCATGCTCATTAACTCCCTTGATTTCAGAAGCTAAAGTTCTTTCCGTAAATTTAATAGAACGTAAGGTCGCATCGAACGTATTTACCCGACCTTTTTCACTAACCACACCGTGAAATCGAAAACCTACATTTGAATATTGTGTGGGTTGTGCGAAGTTATCACAAGTACCAGGGCCGGCTTCGGTGACACAGTCCCGAAGGTATGTTAGATTGGCCCGATTTCTAAAAGTTTCAAAAGCATAATTTCTTGCCGCAATCGAATTTAAAATTCCAGAGTGTATGACACCAAAAAATCCCAAAGAAAAATTAACCAGCATGATAAAGATGGCTAATACTGGAACAATTTCTATGGTGGACATACCACTTTGGCTATTTAGCATCCGTTGTCCTCCATTGGGATAAAAGCTTCTTGTTTTCTAGGATAATTTAAAAAGCGAGGATCCAAATTTCTGATCGCCTCTCGGCGTTCAATCATAAAGCTTTTGCATTCTGCCTGGGAAGGCTCTCTTAACATGATAGTAAGTACTTTTGTTTTGAAACTATCGTCTTCAGGTGACGTAGCACCAACAAATGGAATTTTAAAATGCATAATTTTCGCATTTAAAATAGTTCGAACTCCCGAAAATGAAGGACGATTGGCTCCATTATTATAGTCAATCGAAAAAGAGGGTTGTCCATGTCCGCCCGCACCGCTACGAATATCTAAAGCATCAGGCGCAGCCAATTCAAACCAGCCGTTGCGATAAATAGATCGGATCAACGGATTAGTGACCAAGGACGTATATTTACTTTTTGCAGCGGCTATTTGGCTATCTATAGTTAGATTACCTGCCGAATGGGCACGGGCTGTCGCAAAAACAATATACTGAGTCACTTCTACGACCGTTAAGGTATAAGTTAATGCAAAGAAAATTCCTGAAATGCCAAAAACAATAACTATGGCAAACATGAAGTCTATCGTAATAATACCAGATTGTGATTGTATGTTTTTCATCACGACTCCGGCTTCAAAGAGAGGTTGCGGGCTGATTTATTGGGATGAACGGCGGGTTTGCCTTTCCCACAGGCGGACCAATTTCCACATTCAATCATTCCAGATAAAGTCTCCCAAGGCTTATAGGTCAAACTCATCGCGAATTCAGATTCCCGTAAAAACCGGGTGACTGTGGTTGCTATCATTAATGTAATCACCATTAAAAGGACGGCTTCGAATACCAATTGTCCTTTTTCATTAGCTAATCGTAGGGGTTTCAACAAGGATTTCATAAAAAACCCCCGGTAGAATTTAAAGTCCAGACCGTCAATAATCCAAAAAATAAGGCCACAGTATACGGAATTTTATGAGTAAGGTTAGCTTGTGGTTTCGATTTCGAAACCAGCAAATACATATTGGCTAGAAACTGTTTGTAGTTTCCTTTAAGTATTACGAATAGAATACCTAAGATAGCGCCCCAAAAAAATGAAGATAGTAAAAGTATAATAATATTTTTCCATAATAGAAGTGGCGAAATAGCGATGAGAATTTTTAAGTCTCCTCCTGCAAAAACTTTTAACATATAAACCGGAACTCCAAAAAGTATGGCTGTCAGTAAAGATGCCAACCCCACATAAAGACCAGAAGTGCCTTCCAATAGGATGACAGCTAAAAAAGATATGATAAAAAAAGCAATAACGAGTTTGTTATGCACTTTTTGATTTTTGACGTCGTCAAAAACACCAACTAGCATCATAGCAGCCGCGAGAAATAGTTTTAAGGAGTCCGTTTGTAAATAGATGTGATCTAAATTCATGGCGCGTACCACTTGATATCTTTGCCATTTGGTTTAAATCCATCACCTGTGATCAGGTGGCGTTCAATACGGGCGCCTAATTTTGGGCCCGCATTTTTAAATGAATCGTGAGGTCCTTTAACAAGAGCACTCATAATAAACATAGTAAATAGCGTTAGTAATAACACGTATTCTATTGTCATTTGAGCACCTCCTTGTCATTTTTAATTCAAATCAAAATGAATTAAATTTGTTGAACGTTATTGATCAGCATTAAATCCGCTGATGCTACCCTGTACATCACCGATTTTGCCGGCAATTGCGCTTTTAATTTGGTTTCTAAATAATGTGATAATTGCAACTACGATTGCGATCAGCAAAACATACTCTGCTGTTCCTTGAGCTGCTTCATCTTTCCATAGACTTGCAATAAAGGTTTTTAAATTCTTCATATTTCCCCCTAGCCTGTGTATCGGCTTATTTTGAGATTTTCATAAGTGTTTCTTATAAAAATCATACCTAGCTAAAAAATGTTTTAACTGGGTAGTCCCTGCATAATGAGTAATGCTAGACTTAGGCCAAAAGGCTAGGCCGTAGATTGTTGATTAAAATTAAAAGTTAGACAGGTGTCTAACGATTCAATGACGTTTAAAAATTAGATTAATTCAAGATAGGCGTCTCAAAATGAGAAATTAGACTATAGTACATTCTTTTTGCTGATCGTCCCACTGTACATCGCCAGCACAGGTAATGTGCCATTTTAAAATTCCGGGAGAAACTTCATCCAACGTGGTCCAGGATTTAGTTTGTATAGTAACCTTCTCTGCAAGGAACTCGACGTTATTGATAATCACACGCCAAGGAAATAAGGACTTATCTACTTTGTCTTTATCCGTGTTAAATCGAATTTTGATATCCATTTTGCAATCCTATACTTTGAAAGTATCAAAAACAAGGTGGTCCCTTGTTTCAAATGAAGCATTAACCGCTGTATGTAATTTCGTAGTATTTAACAAGTACAACGAACCAACTTCAGGCATACGGTAACAAACATCATCAACTACAAAAAAGACCTTTTCGTTTGTTTTTACTGGAATATGGAACCGAAATTCATCTGGATCCCAATGTAAACTGAGACATGTTTTTGGATTTAATCGCATCCAACGGGAGCGACCTATTTTGACTCCATATTGTTTTGCAATAGAACTAACTTGATTGTAAACAGTTTCAAATGTCGACCCCTTAAAAACAGAATTTAAAATAGTGAATTGGTCGGTTGAAGAGGTAAATTCTTTTTTACCGTAGTCGTATAAAGAACCAGTTCCCTCAAAAATGTCTTCCCCTTTGGTGCTGGTTATCGAAAATTGCAAAACTTTTTGAAACTGCGGTGTCTCAGTAATTTTTTGAGCTAATTCTAATAGTTCAGCCATCAGCTGTGGATCGCAGAAACTTTTGGATATTGACCTTAGCGGTTGATCTGAAATTTTAGTAACTTCCATAGAGTGCCTTTATGATTCTTCTTTTCTACTGAAAGGAAAACAAAAAAAGGTATAAATCATCATCAAAGCAGACATGTTATAAACAAATCTGACGCCCAATACTATTCCGACAAACAGCAGAATTTCAAGGTAGAGAGTATATCTTCGAGTCTTCTTAAAAAGGAATAGGGGAAAGGAAGCTAACTCTAGAAATAAGGCCAAATAAGTAATTAAGCCAAAGTACCCAGCGGGTAACGCGCAGTAGAGCTCTTCATTAAATAACGATCCAATGGATAGTTTGCACAAATTGGCCATAATCGTTCCGTCTCGCCATTCAAACACAAATAATTTAGATAGACCTGAAATGGTTAAAATAAGGCACATCATTCCATAAAGATAAATTTGCCAGTCATTGCTGACATAATCGGATTTACAAAAAGGCCTATTGATTTTAAACAGCTTTTGATTCGAAAAAATCACAAAAGTTAAAACCATAATAGAAAAAAAAGCGATGTGAATCTGATAGATAAATAGATTGATAAAATTCAAAATCAATAAAATAAAATAGAATAGCAATCCAACAATTCTATCACAAATTCCTAAAAACAGAATGGCACTTAAAATCAATCCGGAAATGCAAATTCCAACTAAGAAGTTTATATTTGCTAGAAAGAGAAAACCTTTTAATATTTCAGGTAAGTAGGAAATGGAATTAGTTATATGAACGACCTCATAAACTTGCAAATAGAAACAGAAATACAAAAAGAAATAGACGGCAATGGCGTATCTTGTAATTACGTACTGCCGCTCACTAAGATAGGAATCAATTTTCTCTAGCACAGTTAACTTCCAATTTACGAGGGAACGCGTCTTTTACGTCGGAATGATATTCTACTAGTGCGGTATGAACATTTTCAGGCAACGAAGGAATCAAATGTTTACAAATCATTTTGTGACCAATAATGCGGTCTCTGTCATCGTAAAAACTTCCAGTAACCAACTTCGATAAAAGTTTGCCGTCAATATAGTTTGAATAGTCTTCGGGTTTACTTAAAAAGGGTTTCTTCATTAATAAGTTGCCCTTTTCATTCCATAGTGAAATAACGGAATAAGAAAAAAAATTGAACCTATCGAAAACCAATGCTGTGGGAGTCAATAAAGTCCAATTACGGCTAAAAAAGGGTTGCTTAAGGTGAACCAATTCAAGGATTTCTTTTGCTGGGGTAAAGAAGCTATATATAAAAAGCAGGCCAAATAGAAAATATCTATAGGGATACTTTTTTAAACTACTCATGATTTAATCGTTTTACCAATTT
>JAYSSX010000347.1:0-4430 GCA_043720315.1 Pseudobdellovibrionaceae bacterium
TCTTTAACAATGCCCATTTTTTTTCTTCAGCGGCCAATGGATTAACTAAACAACTGGCCTTTTTATTAGAAAAAATGTGATCCAAGCAGGCCTGATTGCAGGCAATACAAGGATTTATTTCATTAACCTTGGATTGTAAGGTTTTTTGTACAAATTCAGGATCGGCCAAAAACGGTCTCGCCATTGAAATCAAATCCGCTTTACCTTCGCGAATGGCTTTTTCCGCTGAGTCCGGATGACTAAACCGATTACTAGCAATAACTGGCACTTTTAAATTTTTTCTAAGATCTGCTGTTATTGATGAAAACGCTGCTTCCGGAACCACTGAAGCTATTGTGGGAACTCTGGATTCATGCCAGCCTATTCCCGAATTCAGAATACTAACACCAGCCTCTTCCAATTTCTTTGCGTACCAGACAACGTCGCTCCACTCACTGCCATCCGGTAGCAAGTCGATAATAGGCACACGAAAAACAATGAGGAAATCGGGACCCATTTTTTTTCGGATACCTGAAACAATTTCCAAAGAAAAGCGGGCTCGATTTGCAAGAGTTCCGCCCCACTCGTCCTTTCGTATATTGGTTTTTTCCGCAAAAAATTGGTGCAGCAAATAGCCTTCTGAACCCATGACCTCGACGCCATCGTATCCGGCATCTTTCGCATGACCTGCGGCTTTAATAAAATCTGAAATGGTTTTTTTGATCATCCAAACAGGCATCGCGAACGGAGTAAACGGGGTTATCGGAGACTTCAACCGAGATGGCGCCATTGAAAAGGGATGGTAGGAATATCTGCCCGCGTGAAGTAACTGTAATAATATTTTTGTTGGACTAGCGGCATGCACAGCTTGTGTAATCTGCGCATGGGCTTTCGCAATTCGAGAGTTACTAAAGGTTCCTGCAAACGGAGTCAAACGTCCCCAAATATTGGGAGAATAACCCCCAGTGATGATCATTCCGACTTGGCCCTTCGCCCGAGTTACAAAATACTCCTTTAAAGCTTCAATATTTCTTAAATCATCTTCTAAACCTGTATGCATGGATCCCATCACATACCGATTAGAAAGGACTGTAGAGCCAACATTTAATGAAGTTAAACTTTTTTGATCAGTCCGTTGATCCATTTTATAAATTCCTTTTTTAAAATTGCGGCGCCATAATCCTATCGACTTCCGAGGGAACCATAGGGAAATCCCCATTATTCCAGTTCGTTTTTGCTATTTCCATTTTCTCTTTAGAACTAGAAACAAAATTCCACCAAATTTGTTTTGGTTTTACAAAAGGTAAACCGCCAAACATAACAAAGTGAGAATTAATATCGATCTCAACTTCAATTTCTGATTGAGGTGAAAAAACCAACAACTGCATTGGTTGATATTTGCTTCCAGCCACGGTCACGGTACCGGCTAAAACATAAATAGCTAATTGATTTGATTCCGTCTTAAAAGAAAATTTTCCACTCGACCTGCCTTTGATATTTATGAATATCGTGGGACTGGTGCATTTTACTGGCGATCTTTGGCCTTGCCACTCACCAACAATAACGTCAGCGTCCAACAAAACATTTGAAATTTTCGGTAATTGTGACTTTCCATAATGGACAAAACTGGGATCTTGGTCTTCGTCTGAATCAGGAAGTGCTACCCAGAATTGCAAACCATGCAACGTACGCACTTTGGAATCATCACCTTCTACTCCGCGTTCAGAATGGGCAATGCCCTTACCTGCAATCATCCAATTGACATCCCCGACTTCGATGACCTGCGAATAACCTAAACTATCACGATGATGAATCCTTCCAGCAAAAAGATAAGTTAAGGTTGATAAACCAATATGGGGATGAGCGCGAACCACCATGGACTTTCCCACAGGAAATTCGTGTGGTCCCATATGATCTAGAAATATAAAAGGTCCTACCATCCGCTGTACCGCCATTGGTAAAACCCGCTGAACAAGGAAACCACCCAAATCTATTGGTTTTGAATTTAAAATGACTTCAGGAACTGCTTTCATTTAAACTGACTCTGTCTGAATAGTAATTTTACTTATTAAAAGTTTATGGATAGGACACTTCTCGGCAATTTCCATCAATTTGTCTTTTTCTTCTGTAGTTAAATCTCCGATAAGTTCAATTTTTCTAGATAATACGGAATCTTTTCCTTCACTCACTGTTTGGACTTCTACTTTAGCTTCGATCAGTTTCATCTGGCGCCGTTTCGCATACAATTTTAAAGTCAAGCTGGTGCAAGCCGCCAACGCTGTTTCTAAAATTTCATGCGGATTCATTCCTAAATCATTACCGCCTGAAGTTTCGGAAACATCGGAAACGATGATATGGTCACGAACATTCGCGACCACACTAAATTTTTCTGCGTTATTTAACTGAACCATAAGCTCTCCTTAGGCTGGCATATCAAACAAAAGAAATTCTGAATTTTTTTCCCACTGAAGATCTAATTTTACTGTTTCGGTAATGGCTGCGCCATCACCCTTATCTAGGTGTTGACCGTTAATATTTAAACCACCGCTGATCA
This sequence comes from Pseudobdellovibrionaceae bacterium, assembly GCA_043720315.1. Lineage (GTDB taxonomy): Bacteria > Bdellovibrionota > Bdellovibrionia > Bdellovibrionales > Bdellovibrionaceae > JAYSSX01. The sequence continues at coordinate 2,534 of JAYSSX010000347.1, forward strand.
ACTGTATCCAAATTTTTCGTTTTGCATCAGCTTCAAATAAAAAATTTCCTTCAGCATTTGATTTCCCAACAAAAATATTTACGTCCTGATTGACGGAAATCATTTCACTCGAGCCCTTAGGTGATGCTACTTGTACAAATGGCTTCTTTTCCAAAAGCCCGGTAACACTTTTTTGCTCATAGCTGGGCTTAATTCCCTTTTTTTCGGGCATAATCCAAATTTGCAAAAAATTAGTTTTGCGATCTTTGAAATGATTGAACTCGGAATGTCCTACTCCCGTACCGGCTGACATCCGCTGAATTTCGCCAGGACTAATTATAGTTGAATTTTCCATACTGTCCCGGTGTTCCAAGGCGCCATCTTTAACGTAAGAAATAATTTCCATATCTTGATGCCCATGCGTACCAAAACCAGAACCTCCGTCGATGGAGTCCTCATTGATTACGCGCAAAACGCTGAAACCCATACTAGCAGGATCAAAATAGTCCGCGAACGAAAATGTATGTTGGGAGTTTAACCAACCGTGGCTGGCCTGACCTCTCTCGTTGGACTTTCGAATTTTTATCATAACAGTTCCTTTTCTATTTCCTTCCGGATAAGCTTTAGCTGCGTTTCGCGCTAGTCTTATTCTTACTAGCCTAGCGTTTATTCGCCTACGGCAGCAAGGAAAAATAATGTTTTACTTCAACTCACTTGGCAAAAAAGTTACCGGACTTCGATGGGAAAGAGTTTCCAATTCTAAACATTTTTCCGAGGGTGGATTTATAAACATCTACGGCAATCAAATCAACAAGGACGGAATGTCCAGTCTCAAAGTTGCCGCTGAATTTCTTTTGCACAAAAATCCCCCAGATATCAAACCCGCAGTTAATGTGCCTTCTCTTAAATCTAATTTTGAATCCCTAAACGATAAACAGCCCGTTTTAGTTTAGTTTGGGCATTCATATTATCTTATCAAATACAACCATCTCAAAATTCTAGTCGATCCCGTTTTGGACGGATATGCCTCGGCTTCGCCTTTATTGGTAAAGGCTTTCGAAGGTACGGACATCTACACAGCCAATGAATTTCCCGAACTTGATCTAGTCGTCATTACGCACGATCACTACGATCATTTGGAATACCAAACTATCTTAAAACTGGGATCAAAAATTAAAAAACTTCTTTGCCCAATTGGCGTTGGCGAACATCTTGAATCTTGGGGTTTCCCCAGAGAAAAGTTGATCGAGCTAGGTTGGTGGGAATCTCACGATCTTTTTTCTGACGTTAAAATCACTGCTACTCCTACCAGACATTTTTCAGGACGACTAATTTAAAAAAATCGGCGAAAAATCTGGGTCCTTCGATCTGGCCATTTTAGAAAACGGACAGTATGGCGATAGTGGGACCTCCGTTCACATGCTTCCCGAAGAAACGGCCCACGCGGCAAAAGACCTAAATTCAAAGTTTCTTTTTCCTGTACCCTGGGGAAAGTTTATTTTGACCCAGCACGGCTGGAAAGATCCCATTGAAAGACCCGTCAAATAATCCGAAAGTCTTAACCTACAAATTAAGACTCCACTTATAGGGGAGCCCATTTATCTAAATAATGACCTACATAAATCCTGGTGGTCAGCCGTAAAGTAATCTGAAACTAGTGAGCTGCCATCGGTTCTGCCTGCAACGAACCTTTGTTGCCAGCTGTAGAATCGGTTGGACTAAACGTATCTAAATCCAAAGCGATCTTTAGCACTTCCGACGCGGTCTCAACAAAGTCAAATTTCAAAGCCGAACGCACTTCTACTGGCACGTCCTTCAAATCTTTTTGATTCCGTTTTGACATAATCACATGTTCGATTCCAGCGCGGTGGGCAGCAATTACTTTTTCCTTAATTCCACCTACTGGCGTCACCGCTCC
>JAYSSX010000348.1:0-3818 GCA_043720315.1 Pseudobdellovibrionaceae bacterium
CGTACTCTTGTCATGGCCTCGAAACGCGCGTTACTATAAAGAATAATTCCATCCGGAGAAACTGTAAGCGCTCCTTCATTCATCACTTCGACTAACTCGCGATAGGGCTGTTCATTTGATTGCAGCGTAAATATACGATTACCAGAAGGGCCAGCCACGACCAATGCGTCAACTTCACCATTCTGAATAGCTCGCAGATTTTCTTCTAGCTCTAAAATTTTAGATTTTTGAGCCTTATTTTTGCTAAGTAATTTTGAAAGTTTCGTGTCAGTTGTCATCCGGTCTCAATTTGGTAATCATTTTAATTTGCGGGCGAAGATCTAATCCAAACAAAACTTTTTCTTCATTGGAAAGATCGCCAATTAACTTTCGCAAAGGAAATGGCATTAGCTTAATAAGTGTCGGAGCCGCAATGATTTGTTCGCCTTTTGCAAGTTCGGGCTTTTTATAAATATCAATAATTTCCAAATCATACCGATTGGTCAAATATTCCTCGCAAATACGCTTAAGATTGAGAATGGCTCTGGTCGACTGAGGAGTATTGCCGGTAACATAAAGACGAAGAATATACTTATCTTCTTTTTTTGACTTAGATTTAGGTTTTTTGATAATCGCTTTTTTTGCCATACTAAATTTCCCCAATTGACTTTATATCTAACCCGACCAAGACCTTCTCAAAATCTGAAAGATCACCAATAATTTTTCGCATGGGCTTTGGAACTTTTTTAATTAAAGTTGGAATTGCAAAAATCTGATCTCCTTTTGCAAGTTGCGGTTGTTTTAGTAGGTCTATGACTTCCAATTTGAATATTCCCTTTAAGTGTTCTTCGCAAATCAGTTTAAGATTGCGAAGTGCTTGCTCTGACTTTCCCGTTTCGCCTGCGATATATAGTTTAAGATGCCATTTGCCGGAGACCGTTTTTTTTCGCGCCGGCTTAAGATTTTTATTTTTTGGTGATCGGGTTTGTTTTTTCATAGATTTATTTCCTTTTTAGAAACAAACGTACTTTTTTTCGCGCGTAAAATTTTGCCGCCTTTTTTCCTGCGGCTGGCAGCCATGTCAATTCGATCAAGGCGCGCTTGTTCTTGCTTAAGATTAGACAGTGAGAGCGCTTTCAATAGTTCTGCTTCTGACGCTTTCAATTCAGCTGCTAGTGCAGTAGATTGGGCCGCATAAAATATTCTTTTGGCCTCTAACTGGGCCGTCAAGTGAGAAACTTCTTGCGATCTTGCTTGCGATTCTGCTGCGTCCTTTGCTTCCTGTGAAACGCGCATAGAGCCCGTTAGAACGCCTGCCGCGCCTAAATAAATGTCGACGAATTTGCTGCCTGATTTCGTTAGTAAAAACTCCCTGACCTGGTTTGAATGATCCATACCACGAGATTTAATAACTGCAATCGTTCGATTCCGTTCACCGGCAGAATGTACCCAGTTCAGACTTATCCACGTATCGGTTAAAGATGAGATACTTTCTCCATCATCTCTTTCTACATCATGCGCGTTGCGCAGACCGGTTAGTACTGCGGTTATTCCTTTGTTCTTAAGATAGTCAATTAATCTGGCAAGCATAAGTCTGACTTCGTTTGTTGATCCTATCGTTGTGAGATCCGTCAGTGGATCAATAACTACAGCAACGGGTTTAAATTCCTCAATTAATTTTATCGACTGCGCTAAATGCATTTCAAGGCCGTAATAACTGGGTCTAGTAGCATCGAATTTCAGAAGATTCTTTTTCTCCCAATTAGCAAGATCAATCCCGATAGACCGCATATTGCGGATAATTTGGTTTGGTGACTCTTCAAATGAAAAATACAAACTGCGTTTTCCGCTTCTGCAAACTGATTCCAAGAAATGGCTAGCAAAGCTGCTCTTTCCGCATCCCGCTGGTCCCGTAACCATTACGGTGCTACCAGCGTAATAACCCCTACCTTCCAGCATTTCATCAAGTTGCGGAATCCCCGAACTGAGACGTGCTTCAGATGCTTTCGCCTGAAGGCCCATAGTGGTAACCGGCATAACGGAGAAACCCTTACTTCTGATGAGAAATGGATACTCATTTGTACCATGGGTTGAACCTCGGTATTTTACAACTCGCAAACGGCGGGTAGTCAGTTGTTCGTGCACCCGATGATCAAGTGAAATAACACAATCAGAAACATACTCCTCAATTCCATAGCGGGTAAGATTTCCGTCGCCACGTTCAGCCGTGATAATGGCTGTGACGCCTTTTTCCTTTAAAAAGCGAAAAAGTCTGCGAACTTCGGAACGCAATATGCCGCTATCACCCAGGCTTGCAAATAGAACTTCCAGTGTGTCTAGAACAATTCTTTTTGCGCCGATTGAATCAATTGCATAACCCAATCTAACAAAAAGTCCTTCCAGATCGTATTCACCGGTTTTGGTTATTTCGCTTCTTTCGACATATACATGCTCGAGTGAAATTTTCTTTTGCTTTTGAAGCTTTTTAAGATCGAAACCAAGAGATGAAACATTTTGCGTGAGTTCGCTTTCGGTTTCTTCAAATGAAACAAATACTCCAGGCTCATTAAATTGAATTGCTCCGTGAACTAGAAATTCGATGCTGAACAATGTTTTTCCACATCCGGGACCTCCACAGATTAATGTTGGACGCCCTTGAGGAAGACCACCTCCGGTTATTTCATCGAAACCATCAATTCCGGTGGGAGTTTTTTTGAGAATTGTCTCAAGCAATGGCGAATTTTTATGAACGCTAAGTTTTGGCACGAGCGGTTCTCCTTCTGCATGAATTAATTTTCAATAGTTGTTATACGCTGGCTAACAACTATTTGCTCGGTATTAATTAGCGACGGTGTTTCTATTTTTCATTTTATAATTTTTACGGTTCACCAGTGGGGCAATTTAGTAGGATATTTTCACTAGAACTGTAGAGCCTCATTTGGGCCGGATTTCGGTTTAGTTTTTTTAATAATCTAAAACAAAAATGAGTCTAACTATTCTCCTCTTTGCTCAATGATTCAATTGACATTCATCAGTCAAGTTCAATTCGTTGAGGAGCGATCCTATGGCCAGTAATGGATTTTTTGGAATTTTGAAAATTATCGTTTTCAAATTTTATCTTCCATCGTTTTAAAACATTAAAAACTGTTTTGCTGTCCCCTTTTTATATTCCGGGGCGACTTTTATAATCTCGGCGCGCAAGTTCTCTGGCCACGTCATTGTGATTCCGACCTTAAGGCTGAATCAGCTCAACAACGGGCTTTACCGCATCAATAGCAATTCCAAGATCACGGAGCCGGGATCTGATGACGGTTCTTGAAACCCTCTAGCGGGAAGCGTATTGACTGAGAGATAGCTTTTTTCTGGGTATAGAGTGGCAATTTCTTTGATGTTGAGGAGTTTAATATAGAACAGAGTTCAATAAAATGAACATAATAGGTACAGTTCGTTCGGTATTCGGGTTGCCTCACCAGATACATGAATCTCCTCAGGATCGATTAATAAGTAGGTCCTATTAAAGTCGCAATCTATATTTAACCACTTAAGGGCCAGATGTGCCGCTTTTTGCCAATAGCAATTGGTTCGACAGAAACACTTCATTCAAATGCAACCGCTTGTCCTTAGCTTGGACTTTATTTTGCTCTATTCAAATATGAAGTGTTATTTAGCGAGGCTATTAAGGAGTAAGTATGTCTGTGAATAAGTGGCCAGGAATATTAAGTTTAGTTCTGTTTGTGGCAAGTTCAAATGCACTAGCGGAGATCAATAAATCTACCCTTTTGGGATCGGTCCAAAATGCTTTAACCTTGAATCCAAAAACTCAAGCTAATACCTTGCGG
>JAYSSX010000349.1:0-2304 GCA_043720315.1 Pseudobdellovibrionaceae bacterium
TTTAATGTCTAGCGGGGAAGTTAGTTCCGATACTTTTAAAAAAGAATTGGCAAAAATTTCTAATACAACTGATCGGATTGCAAAGATTATTAAGGGACTAAGAGCCTTTGCTAGAAGTTCTGAAACAGATCCTTTTGTACTAACGAAGTTTAAGTCCGTTTACGAAAATACATTAGAGTTATGCAACGAAAAAATTAAAAATCGAAGTATTGATATCTTGCTTGAAGCGCATGCCGATTTTAGCATTTTATGTCGCGAATCGCAGATGATTCAGGTGATGTTGAATCTATTAAATAATTCTGTTGATGCCATTGATGGTCTGGAAAAGAAGTGGATTAAAATCAGTACGGCGGAAAACGAAAACTTTTACATTATCAAAGTAACCGATTCCGGATCAGGTATCCCTTCCGATGTGGCTCACAAAGTGATGCAGCCTTTTTTCACGACTAAAGAAGTTGGTAAAGGCACTGGACTGGGTTTAAGTATTTCTAAAGGTATTTTAGAAGAACATGGTGCCCAGATTCATTATGACATCGATTCCAGAAACACTTCATTTCAGATTGATTTTCCCAAAAAAAATAAAGATTCGATTTCAGCTGTAGCCTAAGTGTGGGTCTAAGCCGTAGCGGTGGCCCGAACAAAAGCATCAAAGAACACCGCGTTTTTGTCCTTCTTAACTCTTTCTACTTCTGCCTTCATTTCTTTCACTAATTTTTTAGTAATGCGTTTATTCAACAGCAAAGATTTTTCAGCGCTCAAAGCGATGTTAAAAAAATGCTCGATAAAAGCTTTTCGTTTCTCGGGATCACGATTGTCAAAGTGAAAGGGTCTAAACTCCAATTGAATATCGCTGAAGCCGGCTTTTTGTAATAGATTGCCTAACTGGGCTCCAATAAAAGGGTGGCCTTTTATAGTCCATTGAAGGTCATTAAATTCAAACCAATACTTCAAGTAGGCCGGCGAATAGGGGTCTAAAAAAAAGGTCTGATTAAAAACTTCGCTGCAATAAATCTTCGAGCCTTTTTTTAGGTGCGATCTTACTTTTTTTAAAACTTTAACGGGGTCGGGGACGTGCTCTAAAAACCAACATAAAAAGGCCGAATCATATTTACCTTTTCCATGCATCGATAGTTTTTGCGCATCTTGCTGATATAGGCGAATTCGTTTTTCTTTGAGTTCTTCGTCTAAATGCATTTTGGCCATGGACAGTTGTTTAGCCGAATAATCAATAGCATCAATTTTTAGATGCGGAAAACGTCGTAAAAGAATTTTACTTTGTGCTCCGACCCCACAGCCAACCTCTAGAAGGTTTTTTCTGAACTCTAGGTCAATTCCCGCATAAACGTAAGGCTCTAGGAATTCGGCCTGATGGATAAGTCTTTTTTGCTCTTTTAAATCAAAACCGTGTAAATATTCAACTTGCGCCATCGGGCCTCGCTTTTTTTAATACTAACAAATTTCCACCTAAACACAAAGCTACGCCAACCAATGTTAAAAAATTAAAATTAAACTTTTCAAAAAACACGGACAAAAGGACTGCAATAACCGGTGCAATGACTGAAGTGTAAGAGGCTTTTTCAGGACCAATCCTGCCTAGCAAAGTAATGTAAGTTTGAAATGCGATGACGGTTCCAAACAAGGACAAATAAAATAAAGCGAAAAAATACTTTGAATCAAAAGAATAAAAGAGCGTTTTACCGGTGAAAAGGCAAAACATTGTAGTCGCAACGGCCCCGTAAAACATTCCCCAAGCGTTTCCCGAAATGACCGGAATCTTGAATTTACTATTTCGGTACGCAATTAAATTTCCCGCTGAAGCCGAACAAGTTGATAACAGTCCTAAAAGAAATCCTAAAGCCATTTTGTCATGGTCTTTAATTACAAAAATTTCATTTGAAAAAATGGCCATTACGCCAAGTCCTCCCATGATTCCTCCCAGTTTGACCCGATTAGAAATCATTTCCTTAAATATAAAACGTTTTCCAAGGATATTTAAAAAGATCAGTGAGGTAAATGTAATCGCCACTAAACCAGAATTGATATAAGACTCGGAGTAATAGATTAGAATGTAGTTCACCGAAAATAAGGAAATTCCGCCCAGTGCAAAAATCAAATGTTGGCGAAAGGAAAACCGTAGGGTGCCACGTTTGTAAAAAAGCCAAACAAAAGCTAATACAGCCGCCAACCAAAAACGATACATCACCGAAACTTCCGGGGGAATGCTGCCTAATTGGGCAGTTATTACGATCCAGGTGGATCCCCAAATCAAAGAAGTGCTTACGAACAACCATAGTGAACTCATGA
>JAYSSX010000350.1:0-3905 GCA_043720315.1 Pseudobdellovibrionaceae bacterium
AAATTGGGAACCAAATTACTAGAGGCATAACTGTAATTATTTCCCTTTAAAACATTTTTATAAATCTCACTAGTTGTTAAATATGCATTTGCTGACAAACTAAAATAATTTTCAAAACTAAAAATAATACCTGCCGGATTATACCAAATCCCACTGGGGTCATCGGCAATGGCGATATATGACCCACCTAACCCTATGGCGCGCTCACCAATAAGCAAATCTTTATAGTGATAATCATCTGCAGCAGCCAAAAAGCTAAACAACTGCAAAATTGCAAATAGGAATTTACTCATTAATGGATTCTCCGACTTCACCAAAGGCATTTTTAAACCGCTTTGCTATGTTTTTTTCGTTGGCAGTCGTTCTTACTGGCAATCCATTTTCCTTAATCGTTTGATCAATAAACGTATATCTTTTTTCAAAAGGCGGATGCGTGTGCGACATTTGACTGTCTGTTTTCAGCAAACTCTGGACCCTTTTCAATACATTCTTTAAACTGGTTGGATTGTATCCAGCTGCAGCGGCATACTGAACGCCCACGACATCTGCATCAAATTCGGCCTCTTGTCCGATACCCTTTTCTAATAATAACTTCATCCCTTGTTGAACAGCTTGGGCCAAAGATTTACCAATATCGGAAGCACCTCTTGATAAAATTCGGTTGAGGTTTTCACCAGTAGAGACTTCTTTTTTCGGCATAATTTCTTTGTACATGTGCTTGCGATTAATATGCGCAATTTCATGCGCCAGAATTGTTGCAAGCTCTGACTCTGATTTTACGTTAGACAACAAACCCTTAGTAATAAAAACATAACCGCCCGGGGTAGCAAACGCATTCATTTCGTCGGTATCTAGAATTTCAAAATAAAAAACAAGTTCGGCACGGCCAAATTGTTTAGCTAAACTGGTTCCCAAGGTTTTAACATATTGAGTTTTCGCCGGTTCTTTTTTGTAAACGCCATAGGTACCCAATATTTTGGCCGCAATGCTTTTGCCGACAGTAATTTCATCTTGTAAATCTTTTATAGACTCTTTTTGTTCAACCGTTAGAACATTATCCGTATTAGCCGGACTATCCACTTTCTGCACGACAGAAGTTTGACAAGAGGCCTGCATTAAAAAGGAAACTAGAATAGAATATTTTAAAATTTTACTGACCATACAATCCACCCTCAGTGTCGAAATTTTTAATTTCTTCAGGTTTCATTTTGATACTTTCCATTTCTTCTAATGCCTGGGCATTGGCCCGGTAGTCTTCAGTATTTTTGCGACCTCTGCCTCCGCTGGACAATCCGCGCGCAGCAGCCGTTACACTATATTGCCCAGCTCTTTTGCGGCTTAATTTTTCGGGACTAACATCATTTAACTGCGCCGTTTGATCCGCACCCACAGGTTTAATAGGACTCACAAATAGTTTGGATATCCAACCTTCACTTTTATCGGCGGAAACCTTATACCAAGTTCCTTTTGTTTCTAAAACCTTAACCGGGGCACCCCTGCTTAAAATTTTTACGTCGGCAGATTGAGAATTAGGTTCGCTCTTTAGTTTCGAGGTTGCTGGCTGAACATAAAGCACAGACTGACCTAATGCGGCAAAAGCCAACCCAAAAGAAATGGCAAATCCAATTATGAACTTCATGCTAACTCCTTATATTTACAAAGATTCAAAGTTAATTCATGTTAGTAAAATTTTGCGCCAAAAGACAACAGAAACTATCCAATTTTATTTTTCGGTGGCCTTAAAGACTCCAGTCCATTCTTTAGGTGAATTCTTAATCAACTCAGAGCAACGATCTACAAACAATGTTGATGGCCCGTCTGATTTTTTCAATTGAAGCACCTTTTCAAAAAAAATGACAGCATTAACAAAATCCGCCGCTAGATAACTTTCTAAACCCTGCTCAAAAAGATTCACCCATTCTGGTACCGAATTCAAAGATTCTAAATCCAATGGCTCATACAGCCAAATGGGCTCTGTTTTACCTTTGGCCACTACAAGGTCTACTCTTCTAAAACTAAACTGATGTTTCACTTTTTCATAAGTGCCTTGGCCTATGAGACAACTCACTCCATAATATTTAGTTAATCCTTCGATCCTAGATGCCATATTTACGTTGTCACCAATAACGGTATAATCAAGCCTTCTTTCGCTGCCAATATTTCCAACAATCACAGGCCCCGTATTTATTCCAATTCCAATCGCTAATTTTTCAAAGCCTAGCTTTACCCATTCGCTGTTTAGTATTGTCAACGCACGTATCATTTCTAGCGCGCAGGATACGGCCTCTTCAGAATGTTTTGCATTTTTGACTGGAGCCCCCCAAAACGCCATAATCGCATCACCAATAAATTTATCCAATGTACCATTTGACTTAAACACAACCTCAGTCATTTTACCCAAATACTGATTCAAAGTTTTAACCACGAATTCAGGTGAGTTTTTTTCTGACATTGTAGTGAATCCACGAATGTCGGAAAATAAAATAGTTAACTCTTGTTTATGCCCAATTTCAGCCGTCGGATCTACGCCACTTTCAGCCAGCTGTTTTGCTAAATCTGGAGATAAATATTTCGATAAAGTTCCTGTAATTCGTCGCTTTTCTTTGCCTTCAGTAAAGGCCCTAAAAATAAACGCATCTAAAAGGGCCAAACACAGAAGCAAAAGTGGCAAAGTCGTATAAAGGATTATTTTGTGAGCGAACAAATAATAGGACAATGCTGCATAGCCAAGAATGAAAACCACAGGACCGAAAATTTGCAAAATAATATTCTGAAAGAAAAAGACCGACAAATATATTAAGACCAAAAAAATCAAGGCGATCAGCCCGCTGGACCAGGCGCCTAATTGTTTTAAAAAATCTTGATTCAAAATATTTGAAATTAAAGTCATATGTAAGTACGGCCCAGGTAGCCCCTTTGAAATTGGTGTATTCTTTAAATCTTGCAATCCAGAAGCAGATCCACCTAAAACAACAACTTTACCGGCAAATGCTGTCATTGGATTGGGTTCGATTTTGTCGGGATCAATGCTACCTTCAAATAGCTTTTTATGATTGGCTAACAATGTAGCTGCAGAGTAAGTCTTTGGGAGTGATTCACTATCGTAATAGTGAATAGGGACCATCCCATTTTCCAACAATGGAACTTTATAGGTTTGTGTCGCAGATATCAGCTCAAGCTGATCTTCTTTAACTGAAATTTCTTTGATTTGCAAAATCTCTAAAACAGCTGACAACGCCATAGTGGGAATCCACTTATTATCATAGAAAATAAGCAAAGGCGATTTGCGATAAATTCCATCATCACTGATTTCCACGCTTACCGAATGGAACCTATGTAAAACGGGCAGCAAAGTTTTGTTCGGCGCCAAATAATCTTTGTATTCATACTTAAACATATTTTCCGTCAACGACTTTTTAGAATGAATGCTTACTTTTATTTTTTCATCAATCGCTAATTTCAACAATTCTGCTGGTAAGGGCTTAAATTCATAACCTGTTTCAAAGGTATTTGTTTCAAACTTAAGAGCATGCGATAAAGAATCAATCTGACCAGTCATTTCTGCCAAATCTTGATCAGATTTTTCGTCTTGCGATCTTTCCGTAAGTAAAATATCGAAATAAAAAAGTTTCGGTTCGCCAGAATAGACATGCTCCAATAATGTTTTGTAAACATGCCTTGGCCACGGCCAGCGCCCCAATGTCGGCTCCTGCGCCTGTAAACTTTGATCGTCGATATCAATAAAAACTAAATTATCCGCTGGCTTTCTATATTGCTTAACATTCTTAAATCGCCAGTCGTAAGTAACAGCCTCGGCTTTTTCGCGCCAACTGGAATTCTGGATAGCGATGTAAATAGCAGTTAAAACAAAAATACCGACGGCGATTCTTAAGAGCTTGCTTTTT
>JAYSSX010000351.1:0-4234 GCA_043720315.1 Pseudobdellovibrionaceae bacterium
TCCATTAAAACCACTTTTCCATAATCCAAAAAAACTTAGTCAAAAAATAGTCGCCCACTAAAATTAAAATAGAAGCAGTTACTACCGATTTAGTGGTCGCAATGCCGACCTCTTTGGTACCCTCTTTTACGTTCAGGCCAAAATAGCAAGCTGTAATTGATATGAAAAAAGAAAAGAAAAAAGTCTTTCCAAATCCGGAAAAATAATCCACCAGTTTGATCGTCGAAAGAATTTTGATATAATAAAATTGCGCATCTAGCTTAAGTTCATGAACACCAACAATTAATCCGCCAGTGACTCCAACGATATCAGCAATCGCTACTAACATTGGCAGACAAACCAGGCAGGCGATCACTCTGGGGATGACAATTTTGCGAATCGGTGAAGTACCCAATGCACGAATCGCATCGATTTGCTGAGTTACAACCATAGAACCAATTTCAGATGCGATTCCGGCACCCACGCGCGCGGCTAACATCAAGCTGGTGAATACGGGGCCCATCTCGCGAATGATAGACAATGAAACAATTTTAGGCACATATAACTGGCCCCCAAATTTTTCTAGTCCTTGGCCAAATTGTAAGGCCATAACCATACCAGTGCTTAACGCAGTAATTAAGACCAAGGGCAAGGATTTAGAGCCGATAAAATAAATCTGTTCAAAGATCAGTTTCCATTCGATTTTTTTAACGATAAATTCTTTAGCTACTTGAAAAGCTAAGAAATAAATTTCTGCTAAAAAAAATACTATGGAGTTAAAACGATCTACGATTAAGGAAGTCATCAATTCACCCTAAATTCTTTGGCAAATTTTTTGAATTCAGGCTGATTCTGGGCAAACTTTTCTTTACGTCCTGCATAGGTCAAAGTGTAATTGCAGCCATTTTTTTTGAAAATAATGAGGGAAATTTTGATAGGAACGCCATCAATGGCCGCATCGGCTTCGGTTTGTAAGGACTCTCGATCGTTAAAAGTCGCACTTTGAGTGTTTGTTACATTCACTTCACTTAAGGCTGAAAAGGACTCATTCTGGATGCTTTGTAAACTGATGTCATTGGATAAATTACACTCTGAATAATAAGAAATACTGTTGCCATTTTTTTTATTTAGCCAAGTAACATCGGCGCCTTCGGTTTTAATTTTTTCAAATTCACCAGCAGGAGATTCTAGAGAAATGTCTTTTGATTTTTTAGGGCCGTCAGAAGCAATTTTAACCGAAACACAACAGCAAAGCGAAATTGAAAAAAGCAGTAGAAATATTTTCGAAGTGAGATGGCGGCGGTTCAATTTGTTTCCCGACTTTAAGATGTTGATATTGCATAGATATTTTCGGAATTATTTCGAAAAAATTAATATGAATTTAGTCCAGCGTCAGAGCATTGACTGAAGCGACAGAATTACTGCAACAATAAGGCGGCAAAAATATTTTTCATTCGCTGTAATACACTGAGTTGCTTTAGATCTAGTTTTAGATTTTGTTAAATATGGCATTTGTTGTGCAATAAAAACATTTGATGCTTCATAATAATTTTTTACTTCACTTAAGGCTTGTTGGATTTTTTTTACTGGTTGGATTTTTTCCAATGGACTTCAGTCTTGCTGCCCAGACTTCTCTACAGCTGTCACAAGTCGGTGACACTTTACATTTAGAATTCGCTGGCCAAACTAATTGGGACTACGAAGTGTCAAAAGGAAAAGACAAAGGTGCCTTTTATTACGAAATTGATGCGCCTCAATTGTCGGATACCCAGTTGATGAAGCTTAAAAATTTCAAGAACAATTTTGTTACGAAAATGGATATTCTTCCGGCGGCCACTGGCAAAACTAAATTGAGAATTTATTTGGAATCAGAACAGTTTGAGGCCTTCGATTACTTGACTGATCAACCATCAAAATTGATTGTTGATTTATATCGTAATGTTGACACTTCTAAGATTGTAAAGACGGCAAAAGCAGATGCAGATCCAGGCGCTGACCAAACAACAAAAGGCGACGCTAGAAAAGCAAAAAAAGAAGTTATTTTTTCCGACAAAGTAAAATCAGGTTCGCCGAAAAAAGGTTCACGAAAACCGGCCAATGATACTTTGCTTTTAGATCCAATCGGAATGCAAAATGCTTTCTTAGTTGCCTCGCAAAAAAATGAAGATACCGAGCCAAATGGCTTTTCTAAAGAAGTTACCTTTGATGGCGGTGACCCCGAATTTAATCGCTTTAATATCGCAGATTATGAAATCAGTAAAGACTCTATAATCCAAAGTAAGGATAATATCTATCTGCAATTTCCTACGTTAAAGGTACAAACTGACTATTTAGATAAGATTCGTACCGCTGGACCTATTTATAATATTTTACCTGAAGACAATGACGAAAATCAGCAGGCAAGACTATTACTGACATTATTCAACAACAAGCGTTACTTGGTTTTTTTGAAGACCGTAGACTGGTTTTTTAAAAAATACGAAGTGTCTAAATATGACGAAATCATTCGTTTTATGTGGGCAGATACTCTATATGCAGTATGGTTAGAAACTAAAAATGTAGATTATTTTGATCTAGCAATGCTTCGCTATCGTCAGGCCATTGAAAAGTATCCAACAACACCTTTGTTGGAACGAACCATGATGTTAATGGGTTTTTCGACGTTAGACCGTGGCGATATCTTGGGGACTCTGAGACTATTTCAAAGCCATATTAAGAATAATCCTGACTCGGAAAATAAAGATATCGCCATGTTAGCAATGGCAGAGGCTTTTGCTAATTTAAATCAAACAGACATGTCTATCCAAACTTTCGAAGACGTAGAAAAAAATGCAAAAAAAGAAAAATTTAAGATACAAGCCGCTTTTTCTAAAGGTGATGTTTTATTTCAAAGAAAAAACTTTCAGGGAGCGATTGATTCTTACGACGCTGCAATTAAGAAGTATCCACAAGAAAAAAATAATTTTGCCAATGCCTTATTTAATCGCGCGGCTGCACAGTTTGAACTTAAAAACTTCAAAGAGAGTTTAGATTTGTATCGAGAATTCTTGGTTAAATTTTCAACACATAAATTTGCTGCTTATGCGATGACTCGAGCTGGGGAACTATTGGAGATTTTAGGTGCAAGTAAAGAAAAAGTATTAGGTGCGTTTTTAGAGACGCATTTTCGTTTTGGTGAATCTCCTGAGGCCGTTGTTGCTAGATTAAGAATTTTAAGTATCAAAATGAAGGGTATGAAACCAAAAGAACTGGACAAAGCTATTAGTGACATTTCGGAATTGGCAAAAACTTCTGAAATCGCAAATATTCAACAGTTTGCCACAATTATGATTTCTGACGGTATCACTAAGCGCGGTGAATACGATCGTTCGATTGAAATGTTAACTAGGTACTATCAGGAGAATCCAACTACTGTGGATAGAAACCTATTTACCACGCGTATCGTGAATAATATTTGCTCAAAAATTAAAGATCAGATCGATGCTCAACAGTTTTTGGAAGCTTTGCAGACTCACAGTCATTATGCTGATAACTGGTTAAAACTTTCAGACCGATTTGACGTAAAATTTAATATCGGAAAAGCCTACGAAGTAGCCGGTGTATTTCAGGAGTCCGAGTCGATCTATAAAAATGTTTTGAACAAGATTTATTCTATCAAAGGAACGCAGCAGGAAAAAGAACGTCGTGCGTTGGAATCATTGCCAAGTGAAGACGAATTGAATTTAAGATTATCTTCGGTCGCATTTGAACAGAAAAAGTTCAATTTGGCCTATGACTATATTAAAAATATTAAAAATCCGTCTAGTTTAACTGAAGAAGATCAAATCAAACGCGTGGTTAACAGTGCGGAACTGTTAGAGCAAAAGGGTGATCTTGCTGCGGCTTCAAGATATTTAGTGGAACTTATAAAAACTTGGGCTGGTGAACCGGCTTTGGTGGCGAAACCTTATTTAAAATTGGCACAGATTGAAAATAAGATGGGCAAAAAAGAAGATGCGTTAGATTCATTAAATAAAATTGCCAATATTATGGAAGACTCGCATTTGGTTCCTAAATTTATTCACGCAAAAAGTTTGGAACTAAAAGGACAATTGGAATTGGATTTAGATAAAAAAGACAAAGCAATTAAAACCTACTCAGCCTTATTAGAACAGTACGAAAAAGAGAAACCTTTAGCGTCCATTCGATATCGATTGGGCGAATTATTTTACGCAAAGGGTGATTTGGCAAAAGCCAATGAGTCATGGCGTCCGTT
>JAYSSX010000352.1:0-2706 GCA_043720315.1 Pseudobdellovibrionaceae bacterium
AGAAGCAAAGGAAGAAGCTGACAAAGAAGTCCGCGCTGAAAATCGCGAAAGAGCCTGCGTTGAAGCTGCGCGAAACCACCGGTGGTGCAGCTACGCGGCAAGGAATGAAGTCCGAAAAAAAACAAAAGGCGACGAACATAGAAAAAAATTCCGCAACGAAGCTGGCGACAAAAAAACCTGCGAGTAAGGCAGCCGTCAAACTAGAGCCAACGCCCGCCAAAAAACCACCCGTCATTAAAATTGTGGCGCGAACTAAATCCGAATCCGTCGAAAAACACACCGGAAAAAATTGGGATCAATGGATAGTCGTATTAAAAAAGGCCGGCGCTGATTTTTGGACATTTAAAGAGATCGTTCAGTTTTTAAGAACCAAACATCAACTTTCCATGTGGTGGCAACAAATTGTGGCCAACGGTTTTCAGGTTCACACCGGCATTCGTCAAGTGGGTGAAAATTCGAAGGGACTGTATTCAGTCACGATGGCCCGAAATCTAAATCATTCCTTAGATCATGTTTGGAAAAAATTTACATCAGAAGAAGGAATTCAAATTTGGTTAAACCCCATGGGAAATTTTTCTTTAAATGTGGGGGCCCAATTTGAAATCGCCGATGGGATTTACGGAGAACTGCGCACAATGATGTCCCACCTTCGCGTAAGAATGAAGTGGATCAACGAAGATTGGCCAAAACAAACTTACGTTCAATTTTACATGCACGAATTCAAACCTGGAAAATGTATGATCGTTGTCAGTCACGGAGACTTGGCCACAGGCAAAATCAAGGAAGAAATGCGATTGTTTTGGTTAGAGCGAGTAAGCAACTTTATTAATTTTCTTTAACAATTGTCGACCAAATGTCGAACAACAACTCCACCTTCGGCTGAATGCCCCAGGCGCCTGCTGCACCAAACACGACCAAACACTTTGCGGCTAACCTGTATTGAATCCACATTAAAAAAATGTTTTAAATCTTTACGTTCAACAAACAGTAACCATTGTAGTAACGACTGCATAACGTCTTTAGAAAGGACATTTATGAAAACATTATTTTCTGCTTTAACAGCCCTTGCCTTTGTAGGATTAAGCGCCTGTGCCCCAAGTGCATCTGATGTTGCCAAGGCATTAAAACCGATTACGCCACCAACGCAACCTGCAGACAACAAATTGATTGAAAAAATCAAACCGCAAGATATTCGCGTTCATGTTGCCAATGAAGAATATAAGATGGGTGTGGGCTACGCCGCAATTTACAAATATCAAGACGGTGCAGTTCGATACAATATCGACTTATCAAAAGGTAGCGTCGTGAATTGCCAAAAAGGTTTTGATTTTGACAGTGGCGGAATGGTTAATTTGAATTTTCCGATGAACAAAGATGTAGTCAGTGGGTTTGATTTTACGGTTCAGTTATCTGGATTTAATGATCTTGCTACAAAATATGTAGTCGGTGATAAAATCGTAAAAATCGAAAAGGCTGATTCACAAGAGATCATCGGTTCGGTTTACGCGCACGATGAAAACGGCGCCGAGATCAATGGAAAATTTAAGGCGCAAATTTGCACTAGCGATCTGTAATCCAACTCGCTAAGTTTAAAATTTGAGCCACAAAAATTTATACGGCTTTTAGTTTCACAGTTAGATCATGTACCAATTTCGGCAGCCAGTCCCCCAGGGCAGGCAGCTGAATTCCCAACGACCGAAGTTTTTCGGTAGAGATAAACCAGTCCTCGGAAACTCCAAACGGGGATTGGAACTTTGACTTCAATTGTTCGTTCAAGGCTTCAAATTCTGCACCCTGAATCAACTTAAATGCATTTCCTGTTTCTTTCTGACTCAGATCTAACAAATCTTGCATTGAAATCGGGTCTGGTGAAGCCACATTAAGGGCTCCCGCTGAGATTCCCTTTTCACCCAGGCGATACAACACATCGGCAATATGATGAGACTCCACATAACTCATCCGGGCCTTTAAATTCGGAAAATAAAGTGGTGTCGAGTTTAACCCGTGTTCAATATGTTTATGTAATCGCAAGGTGTAATCATTCAGTCCTAAAACAATAGGAATTCGAATCAAGGAAAAGTTTTTAAATCCGCTTTTTAAAATTTCGTATTCGGCCTGTCGTTTAGCTTCCTTATAATTAGTTACTTCATCAACAGCAGTCGTATAAGAATATTTTGCGGTATCGAAATGACTTTCACTGATGTCAGCGCCGACATCGTAAACCGATACCGTTGAAGTCATAAAATAATTAGTACTTGTGCGGACTAAGTTTTTTGCCACCAACTGTGCGTGCTGGGCATTCATACAGACTTGATCGTAAACAACGTCAAACTTATTATCAGAAAAAAGATTTTCCAACAGTCGACTGTCGGCGCGGCTGCCCCGACAGTGTTTAGCGGTTTTTAAAGACTCTGGTAGGGAGCCTCTACTAAGAATAGTTAAATCATTACCACTAGCCAATAATTTTTCGGCCAGAATTTTCCCGAAATACCTAGTTCCACCTATTAAAAGAATTTTTTTATTCTTCAATCAGGCTTCTTAACATCCAAGCGGTTTTTTCATGTAGCTGGATTCTTTGCGTGATCAAATCCAAAGTCGCTTCGTCACCGGCCTTATCGGCAGCAGGAATTAACGCACGCGCGGTTCTAACCACAGTTTCTTGGCCACTTAAAAGATCTTTGATCATCTGTTTAGCGTTCGGAACTT
>JAYSSX010000353.1:0-2283 GCA_043720315.1 Pseudobdellovibrionaceae bacterium
GAAAATTTTAAAGCGCAGACCAAGGTGATTATCCCTAAAGTGTATTTTGAATTAACCACCGAGCACATTTTAGTCATGCAAGCCGTTCCGGGATTACCGTTAAGTCATCCCACAGCTTTAAAACAAACAGGCGTTGATGCAGAAACCGTCGTGAAGTTAGGTTTAAAATCATATTTAAAAATGGTTTTTGTCGACGGGTTTTTCCACGGAGATCTGCACGCTGGAAACTTTTTTGTTCTTCCAGAAAATAAAATTGGCCTGATTGATTTTGGTGTTGTGGGTCGTCTGAATCAAAAAACTCAAAGTGCCATCGTGAATATGCTGATCGCACTTTCTAAAGAAGATTATGAACGACTGGCCTATGAGTACGTTGATCTTGCGCCTTATAGCGAGCAGGTTGATGTGGATCAATTTGCAAAAGAATTACAAACGCTGATATCGCCGTTTTATGGTTTAACGCTCAAGCACGCCAATGTGGGCCGAATTCTGATGTCGACTTCAAGTATTGCAGGCGATCATGGTTTAACCGTTCCCACGGAACTGATGTTATTTTTTAAATCGATTATTGCGATTGAAGGCTTAGGCTATAAAATTTTAAGGGATTTTGATTTCTTAGCTTATATGCTCAGTCAGGTCAGCGAAATCGCACAAAGTTTTTTCCAGCCAGTGAAAATGGCCAGCGAAGCCGATCAAATATTTCATCAATCCCGACAATTTCTATCAGCGCTGCCTCGACAAATGAATTTAATTCTTCGTCGTATGAATTCGCCGAACTATCAAACCCGAGTTGAAGTTTCTGAGCTGGGGTTTTTGCGAAAAAATTTAATTCAGTCTTTTGAATTGATTTTTTGGGGTTTAATTATTAGCGCGCTATTGATTTCAAGTTCATGGGTTCTGGTTCATCCGGCAACTTGGACTGTCGCCGGAATTCCAGGGCTGAGTTTCTTCGGATATTTGCTGAGTGCACTATTGGTCGCTTTCGCTGTTTTTAAATCAGCACGGAATAATTAATGTTAAATCAACTCAGTCTTTACATAATGGGTGCAATTTATATCATCGCTGGGCTCAATCATTTTCGCGCACCGAAGTTTTATCTGCCGATGATGCCGCCTTACATTCCACAGCATCATCTGATGATTGGATTAAGTGGCGTTGCTGAAATTCTTCTAGGTGCCATATTGCTTTGGCCTGTCACTCAGCGGCTGGCTGCCTGGGGAATTATTCTGATGTTATTGGTTTTCTTTACGGTCCATATTTACATGTTCCAAGCTCGTGATACTGTCTTTGCCAGTATTCCAAATTGGATGATCATTGCGCGCTTGCCTATGCAATTTATTTTAATTGCTTGGGCTTATATTTACACTTAAAAATTTAAGCCTAAAAAATGAAAGGCGAATAGGGCCACAGCCTTATTCGCCTCTATGGACTATCAGCACACCTTTTCAAGAAGGAGGTGCCGAATGCCGGATCTTCCTAACAGTTATAGGAAGTATCGACATTTTGTACGGTTAGCTCGAACTATTTTAAGTCTAGTTTTACTAGCACTGACCGTCGTTCGAAAGATTTTAGACCTTTTTTGACCTTAAGTAGTTGCACGTGAGTTGATTTTTTATCGCAATGAAACAGGACCAAGGATGGGACGCAAAATCCACAGTGCTGGATCATTCCGGCGATAAGGTTGTGGCACTATCAGATTATGGAAGCAATATTTTGCAGCGCTAGGGACGCCAATAGTGGCATGTATAACCATCCGGATTTTTTTGTAAATAATCTTGGTGATACTCTTCGGCTTTGAAAAATTCCTGAACAGGAACCACTTCTGTCACAATCGGTTTTTTAAATTTATTTGCTGCAGTTAATTTCTCAATCACTTTCAGTGCTGTTAATTTTTGTGATTCATCCGCGTAGAAAATAGCGCTACGGTACTGGCGACCAATATCGTTCCCCTGTTGATTTTTTGTCGTGGGGTCGTGTAATTGAAAAAATTTTTCAATGAGAGTTTCACAAGTGATTTTATGATTATCAAATTCAATCATAATCGCTTCGGCGTGTTCGGTCTCGCCTTCTTTGACTGTGGAATAATTAGCGGTGGCTTTATTGTCGCCGCAGTAACCAACGTCAGTCTTAATAACTCCAGGCAAATGACGAATTAATTCTTCGACCCCCCAGAAACAGCCCGCTGCCAAAATTGCTTTTTCGATACTCATTGTTTAATCTCGCAATCTAAAGAGGATTGCTGTCCTGCCATTTGAAGACGTGTCGCTAGTGTTCTTTGAGGCCATT
>JAYSSX010000354.1:0-9428 GCA_043720315.1 Pseudobdellovibrionaceae bacterium
ACTTCAAGACTTCTACTGATTTGACCACCTCAGGGAACGTAAAACTTTTTGATCCCGGCGACTTAAATAATCTTTTAGATGCGGCAAAATGGAATAAACAACAAAGACTTCAAAGTCTAGAATCTTTTAAAGCCGCAATGAAATCCACTTATGTCGGTTATGAAGTAAAAAAGCAGTTGATTGGTATGTCGGGCGACCAGATTTTTGACCTTTGCTATAAGATGAATGATGCTGCCCCGGAAAAGTTATTTAGTTTTGAAGTGATAGAACTGTTTAAAAAATGTGTCGCTCTTTTCAAGGACTCTCATCTCAATGTTTCGCCTTCTATCGCCAGCGCCCAAATTACCACTCTTATTTCAGAGACTACATTAATTAATGGCAAACTGATCATTACAAATATTCGTCCAAATTTAATTAGCCTGCTTGAACCATCACTAGGTTTCAAAAAGGATGAACTTCTTAAATTATTAAGGATCGGAAACGAAGTAACTGATATCAATGGAAAACCGGTTGGCGAAGCAATGAAGGAACTACTTCCTTTTGTAAATTCATCTTCAGAGAAGGCCGCCAATATTAAAGCTTCCCGTTATCTTTTTACTCGCACCGAAAAATACCCCACCGAAAAAACGGTAAGAGTTAAGCTTCAAAACTATCCCAATGTTATTGAAATGCCCTGGGTCATTCACAAAGCCAACAAAAGTTTAGAATCAAAAACTTATTTAAAAAATCAAAATTTTCCATTGGGCACAGAACTAAGTTCTGACACCGGGCTAATGGGTTGGTTCGGATTTGATTTTTCAGAGATGATCTACAACGAAAAAACCGAAGCTAATGATACTAAACAGTTCGTTGATCCTACGACAGGCGAACTTATTTTAAGAACGGCAAAAGTAAAAATTAATGACAGCAATCTTGCTAATAACTCGCAAAAGCAAATTTGTTATCTTCAATTAACTTCTTTTTCTGTTAATGAAGATGATGATGGAAATTATCAGTTGCTGGATACTAGTAGCACAACTGGTGAGCAAACAAACATTCTCCCCTACCTCGATCAATATTTAAAATCCTGTGATTCTGAAAATGCTTCTTTGATTTTGGACTTGAAGGAAAATGGTGGTGGAAATTCACAGTTTGCCCGTAAGGTATTTTATCTATTTGAAAACCAAATCGGCCCTGAACTCTATTATGCGAACTCCTTTGTTGCTGATCTCGGCAATTTACCTGTATTTTTGGCCCAAGTTTCTTCGCTGAACCAAACTGCCGTTAACATCAACACTGACATTTTTTATAATGCCGTATTGGAGGCCAAAAAATCAAATTTGCGTGAGACTCCGTGGATATTAAGAAGAGAATTAGGCGCCATTTACAATTCGTTTAAAGGTAAAGTTGTCGTTCTAACGACTGGTGATTGCGTCAGTGCCTGTGATGGGACAGTACGCAGATTCAAATTAACGGGTCGTGGAGTAATCATTGGCGATCAAACACGAGGAACTGGTTTTGGATATTCAAGTGCTGGGAATTCAGAAACGCGATTTAGAGATCCCTTTAACGCCTTTGAAGTTGGAATTCCAAACCATGCCTTTCAAATGTATTTAGCCAATCCTCAAGATCCGGTTCAAGTTGGGCCGTTTAGTAAAATCATAATGCTACCTAAATCAAAAATTCCGTTTATGGAAAATAGTCCCACTCTTCCAGATATTAAATATGATTTTACCGCAAATGACTTTCCGGATTATGCGGATGTTAAGAAACAGTTACGAAAGGTTTTGGAAAACGTCTCAAATTAGGACGTTACTTTCGGCTTATGATACGTCTCTTCTGACGATTCTCTAATTAATACTTAAGTCCAGAGATTCACTTCTCGATAAGTACTATGTAGATGTTGTTCGTTTACAGGAGTTGAAAATGGCGAGACAGATTTTATTCATTTCAAGTTTAGTTTTAGGCTGCATCATTCTAATCTATCAAAATGCGTTATTGTTTTAATAGCCAATATTATATAAATTAGGGACTTGAACGAAAGAGTCAATTACCCTCAGTTTCGAAATAGATTTTTGGACAATTCCTTTGCCAATCGTTTTTCAATCATTAATATTCAGCTCAGCAAAGAATTATACATCGATATTTCTTTCAAAGTAGTGGACCCGAAGTTGGATTGGGTTGTTCATATTTCAGGAAACCATGGTATTGAAGGATATATTGGATCGATGATTCAATCTCAGGCCCTAGAGGATTTCACCTTTCAAAATTTTGGTAAAAACATACTATTTGTTCATGCCTTAAATCCTTATGGCATGAAATATTTCCGCCGAATGAATTCGGAAAACATAGATTTAAATCGAAATGCTTTGTCGGATAACGAGCGAGTTGAACTTCGCTCTCGCGATACTTTCCGTAAATATATTGACTGGAATCAAAGCAAAAACTATCTGCTGTTTATTTGGAAGACATTAAATACTCTCTTGCAATTGCGAAAACTAGGAATCGGTTGGAAAAAAGCCTCTCTTGAGATAGCCCAAGGTCAGTTGGTAGATAAGGGATCTTTATTCTTTTGCGGAGAAAACCTATCAGATGAACTAAAACTTCTCAAATTTCATTTGGAACAAATTATAGAACCGACAAAAAAAGTTTCCGTAATTGATGTTCACTCCGGTTTGGGTGACTTCATGAAGGAATCGTTGATAGTCGAATATTTTGATCAACAAGAGTTTAACTTTTGGAAAGACCACTTTAAGGGCGCCGAAATTATAGTTCCAGATGGAACCCAAGGTTACTATAAAGTGAATGGTGGACTCTCTTACCTGTTTAAAAAACAGTCGCCTTACCAAAATATCAATTATATCTATCAGGAGTTTGGTACTAAACCTAGTTTTGATGTTATCGCAGCATTGGTTTTAGAAAATCATCAGTTCCAATCAAAATTACTTAAATTAGAAGACCATTACGAAAACGAATTCTCAGACCAAATGTTAGATTGTTTTTTCCCGTCCAACGAAGACTGGCAACAATTTTGCCTTCAAAGAGGTTTACTGCGTTTAAAGCAGGCTTTAGATCCTATCTAACTGAAAATGATACTTCGTCTACTAGTGCATTTCTTTGATCTTTAATTTTAACGATAAATCGCCCCTTCTTAATGGGCCATAAGACCATTTCTTGAGACTGATTCAACAATCGATCATTCAAAAAAATGCGATGACCTTTTTGTGGAAAATCGATTTCGATGGGCATTTTCTGAAACCTTACAGGGATATCAGGATCAACAGCAACAATCATTTCATTTGCTGGATATCGAATTTTAGAGTGTGTATGTTCTGCCAACTCTGCAGAAGGTTTAATAAAATGCGCTGGCTCTTTTTTAAAGTTAGGATGTAAATGCAGCATCACTTGTCTCCAGATTGGCGCCGCTCCACTAATCCCGCTGACATTCCACATGGGTTCACCCGAAAAGTTTCCCACCCATACACCGACGGTAAAGTCTGACGTCCATCCAATACACCAATTATCACGCATGTCTTTACTCGTACCCGTTTTTACAGCAACTGGAAACGGCAATCCTAAGATGCTATCTAATCCAAAAGTAAACCGTCGGTATTCTGGCAAAGACAAAATATCAAAAATTTTCTGCCGGGTAACCGCTTTGAAAACGTTAGATTCATTGGCCAAGTGACGATAAGCGTTTGTAAGCTGCCAAAGGCTAATATCTAACGAACCTAAGGCTAAACTAGGCCCATAAAATTCACTACCTTCTAAATCGGTAAATCCCAATTTAGATAGATTCTCTAGAACTTTTTGTTCGCCCACTAATTCGATAGTACGAACGGCAGGAACATTGAGGCTAGAGGCCAAGGCCTCAGCTGCAGAAACGCGACCACGAAACTGAAAATCATAATTTTGGGGATGATAAACCCTTCCATCAGACAAGGAAAAGTCTGCCGGCGAATCATCAACTAAGGATTCCAAATCCAAAATATTTAAATCGAAAGCAGTGGCATATACAAAGGGTTTAATAGTAGATCCCGCCTGTCTTTTAGCTTGGACTCCATCAATCTGTCCTGCCGTTGTAAATCCACGTCCACCGTTGGCTACATAGGCCAATACCTCTCCCGTTTTAGTGTTTAAAACAACAGCAGCAGCATCCTTTACATTTTGATTTTTTAAATTGGAAAGCTGCTCTCTTAGCAGATTGAGAACTTTCGATTGAAGTTCATAATCCAAACTGGTTTTAATTAAACCTTTTTCATCTTTGCCTCTACCAAACAAAGGAGACAAAACCGGAATTAGATGACGTTCGCGGTTTAAATCATAAGGTCTACTTAGAATGGACTGTGCTAATTGCATTACGTATTCACAATTTTGCGGTGGCAATAGAAAGCAAGCTCTTTTAGCCACAGCTTCAGGATGGGCGTTTGGGGAACGAATCAGTGAAACCAGTAGGGCTGACTCATTGTCAACCAAACCCTCTGGGTTTTTCGAGAAGTAACCAAGGCTGGCTGCCCTTAGTCCAACAATTTCGCCTCGAAACGGATTCAAATTTATATAAGCTTCTAGAATTTCTTCCTTGTTCCATTCAGTTTCTAACTTCAAGGCGTAAATAATCTGTAGAATTTTCTGAAAAGGACTACGCCGGTGGCTGGTCATCCTTTGTTTTAACAGACCACCTAATTGCATACTTAAAGTACTGGCCCCGCGTAATTTCCCAATACGGAAGAAATCAAAAAAAGAATGGCCAATCGCAATAAAATCAACGCCCGAGTGGGAATAAAAACGTTTGTCTTCGGCAACCAGAAGAATTTGTAAAAACGAATGTGAAACCGCAGACAAGTCTACCCAACTCAAACTACGCTCTTTGCTTTTAGTACGGATCAATTCAAGTGGAAAATCATTGCGATCCACAACCCATTTATCCGAAGGCTGATAACTGCTTTTAACGTCATCAAAACTGGGAACCCAAGTCCCGAACCAAAAGATGGAAATTACCACCAAAAAAGTAAGTAAACCTAAGGCGGCTAAACTTGTTCTAAAATATTTAGTGAGCCACTTTCCAAACAGCATTCGGCTCCTCTCCAAAGGTTTCTGGTGAATACATCGCTTCGACATGAGTCTGAGGCAAAATAAAATCCCCCGAACTATTTAAGCGAATTCGATAATTCAATTTGTAAGTACCCTTTGGCAAATACGCTGCGTATGAAATAAAGTTGGCATTCGATCTTTCTTCAAATTCGGTTGGCCAATTTTCTACACCTAGAGAGTTGGATTTTATTTTTGGATTCCGATCTAAAATGACTGATGAACCTTCTAGGCCCGTCCCTAAATGTGAAGCACCGGATGGAATAGGATCTTTAACCACCACCCAGGGGTGATCATACTTCGCAAAGACTGTAAGTTCGATATTTGCAACATCCCCAACTGTCCATAGGCCAGGAGTGCTTTGTACGACAGGAATCAATTTTCTAGAAACACGGTATCCCAAATCCAATGTGCTTTTCAACGGGATTGCCGCGCGAGTCTCCAACTGAATCCAAGGTTTACCTGAGCCTATATGTTCCGCCGTCATAGTTTTGGATACTGTTTTTGCATCATTAGGCCAAGGAAAATTAAAGGATTGTCCCTTTGGATTCTTTGACCAATCTTGCGCCGATTTGCTGCCAGCAAAAGTAATTTCGGTCTGACCAGCTGGTTTTTCACTTTCGAATTTCCCACTAAACTTTTTTAGGTAGGTGATGGCCCAGGCATCAGCTGTAGTGGTATCCCAAATTCCTCTATGCATTGAATTCAGGACTCCTTTAGCAAACCTTGGAACATCTTCGGCCCAAAGGGGTTCGTCCATAGAAAAATCAAATATCCCTAACAGCTGTTGATCGCGGGAAGTAAATAATTTCCATCTTGCTTCCCAGCTTAGGTCACCTTGTAAACTAACTGCAGTTCCTTGCAAATTAATTTTCGAGCGCAAAATATTTTTAGCCGCAGCCAATTGCTCGTCGCGGTTTGGAATTGTGGCTTCTCGTTTTAGCAGGTTGGCCCAAGCAATGACGGTTTCCGTTTGCCAGATTTGGGGATTCAATGGGACAGCGGTTAAAAGTTGTGCTGAAAAACTTTGATATCTAGACAAAGTATCCATCAAAAGAATTTTTTCTTCATTCTGAAACGGATTACTAACCAAATTGTCCCACCAGTTCGAACAATTCGCAGTTCCCTGAATTGAATTATTTACTCCGACAAGCAGTTTTTGTTTTGTGTTCTCCGGAATTTTAATTCCATTTTCTTGCAGGATATTTAAAACGTAACGATTTAACTGCGGCGACCCACAATAAGAATTTGGGAAAAATTTCAGTAGTCCAAAAGAGTCTAAATAAGATGGCATTCCCTCAATAATTTTCGCCAACTCTTTGGCGTCCTCTAGAACGATAGCCCTAGAAATCTTTTGCTCTAAACAGCTGTATTCGTATTCGCTCATGTAAGATTTTACTGAGCCCAATCCAGAAACCAAAGTGGCTTTAGTGCCAATCGAAACTCCCCCTTTTCCAGAAAAGGAATCTACCGATTGTTTAAATGGAATTGTTTCTTTTTTTATTAACTGCATTAATGTTGCCTGTGTAAGAGTAATTGGTATTGCCGGCATTATTTTCATTTTGGAGGTCAACTGATCGCTGCTGCCAGTTTTTGTATCCTTAGCAACAACGCTTAATTTCATTTCACTAATATTTAAAGGAATTTTTAATGTCACTGGAATTACTTTTGCCTCGCTAGCCTTCAATTCAATATTTTTTAATTTTGGTAATTGCGGAATCTCTTTACTTTCAACTTCCAAATCAACCTGCATCGCATTTTCAGTTGTATTTCGAATGGTGATCACACTTTCGATCAAATCCCCTTCTCTAGCAGTTGCCGAAAAACCGGCATAGATTATAAGATCTTTGCTGGATTGAATAGTTAATTTGCCGTCGCCAAAAAATTGTGCGGCGGCCTGAGCAACGGCGACCACTCGAAAACTAGTTATCGAATCATTTAAAGCAAAAGAAACATCGGCTTCCCCTTTTTTACTTAATTTTACTTTGGGATTCCAATAAATAATCGGATCAAATAGCTCACGGTTATCTGCCGTCATAACTCCACCACTACCCCCGGGTGCTTTGGCCTTAGATCCAAAATGTCGTTTTCCTATAATTTGATTTTGTCCCGAGCTAGTCGTTACTGCCAAACTTCTTTGGCCCATCATTTCCCTTAATATATCCCAGCTAGAGTTTTCTTTTAATCGCATCAGCGATTCATCGACGACAGCAACAGCGACTTCTGAATTTTCTGAAAGTTCAGCTCCTGTAGCCGTTTTTACTTTGATTTTTGTAATAACTTTATCACGCGTGTGATATTTCTTTTTATCACTTTGGACATCTACTAATAATTGATGTGCTTTCCAACCGACTTTGATTTCGGCCATTCCTAACTTCATTGTTGGTTTAGCTAAATCAATCAATGCATTCGGTTTGGGTTCGCCTACACGGCCCCGTAATGCAATCGCAGATACAAAAACATTTGGTGCGTAATTGCCCTTCATAGTAACTTCAACCGTAGGTTGGTCCCTTTTAACTTCGGTGACAAATGAATCTAAAACTCCTTCGCGTTCTACTGTGATTAAAACGGTAGAGGTTGGAAACGGAGACATCACGAAGAATTTTGCTTTTTCACCAGGTTCGTATTTGGTTTTTTCAGGTACTAAATCTATTCTATCGCTATCACTTGGAGTCCACCATTGATCAGCACCCTCTTCATAAATACTGACACTCGTTTGCGCGTAGGTTGACCGACCGGCTTCATCGTTTACTTTGGCCTGCAAAACGATACTTCCAGCAGGAAGTTTCCTGGGCTCGCAGACGAAAAGTCCATTGACATCACTAACACCTTCGCAAACTTTCCCTAAAGCCACGATTTCGGTTTTAGAATCGTAAGAATAGAATCCGCCAACCAATCTTTTTCGATGTGTAATATAATTCGATAGAAACGCTTCTACAATGTACGAACTTCGGGCCTTTACTTTACCTCTGGTGTCGGTAATAACCCCAGACACTTTGGTTTTAGTAGCTGTGGCTGACCAACCTTCCGCCTTTAAACCAATGATACTATTCGCAGGAAATAACGGAGTTTGGCTGGAGGCCGTTTTGATTTCTCCGTTAGGATCTGAGTACTCCATTTCGATAGTCAGGTTTTCAATTTTTTTGACTTTAGGAATATCCTTTAGGGTGCTTAATACTCCACCCTCATTGCTTAATACGTACTCTTGCACTTTCAAAAAGACATCTTCAGGTTCGGAATGATTCTCGCGATCGGAAATGCCCACTTTTTGTGGAGCTGCAAAAAATGAATAGTCCTTTGCATTGGGAACATCGGGGGTGAAGTCACCGGGCTGAATACTGGATCGCACTTTTACTTTCATATTTTTAGCCGGACCGCCCGATAAATAGCTGGCAGATAAGTCCACTTTCACTTCGTTTGGATTCACTAAAGGTGTGCCTTGAATTTTCACTTCTGCTTTCATTAGAGGAAGACGGTATTCGCTTACGGTAAAATAACCTGTCTCCATTGCGGCCCAATCAAAAGATCCTCCTTCGCCCTCACTACCATCTTCATCTTCATCACTCACCGCCGCTTTCTTATTTTTCGAAGTATCTTTATTCGAAAGGTAAACCGTATATTTGCCCAAAGTTGCTTCTTTAGGGATTTCGAAGTTTCCTACTGCGGTTCCTGTGGTTGGATCGTAAGCAAAAGGCAATGTGTAAGTTTTTTGAGTACCCTGATGAACGATCAAAACTTTGTTCGGGAGATGCTTTTTGTTTACAAACTGGAATCCTTTAGAGAAATGTTCACGAAGGATGTGTTTCATTTGCACTTTTTCGCCAGGCTGTGCGACCATTCTGTCCATTACTGTATGAAATACAACCGGTCCCCAATCTCTTTGCAAATATTCTTCAGAAAAATTAAAACGGTAGGATTCAATACCTTTTGACCATTGGCTAGATACAAAAGACAGATCGTCATTCTTTTTTGCAAAGACAAAAATTTCACATTTATCGTATTCGTAACCGGAATCATCGTAGGCGCAAGGAAGTTTTACTCCGCTTAAATTGAGAACACCATTCGAACCGGTTTTTCCTTTGGCGATTTCTAGCCCATCTTTATTAATTAAAGTAATTTCAGCTTCATCAACGGGTTTTGCATCTGATAATTGAGTCACCCAAACTAATGATGACTCCCTGCCCTTTTTAAAATGCACGGCCATATCGGTTACTAAAACACTGGTTGATACATACATTGGAGTCTGATCCGTTAAAAACTGACCTAATTTTGGACTGCTTAATTCAACAACGTAAAATCCCGGCTTTTTAAGCGCTAAACCCACTAGTTCAAACTCGCGCGCGCCCATAGGCTTAGGCAGC
>JAYSSX010000355.1:0-3921 GCA_043720315.1 Pseudobdellovibrionaceae bacterium
CAAACATTTTATTACGCAGCCTATTCGACTCGTATCATTGGGCTGGCGGGCTGCCATTTTAATTACTCGCAGAATAATCTTCATCAGAGATTTTTAGAGCATGCCAAAGAAGAAAAGAATCATGAGAAAATATTAATTACAGATTTGTCTCATTTCGGAAAAAAGCTATCGGACTTTGATCCCAGTCCTATGGCAAAGATCCTGTATCAAACACAATATTATTGGATTCAACATCAAGGGCCCATTTCGGTTTATGGTTACTTTTTATATTTAGAGGGGTTGGCTGTAGAGTTTGGTCCAGACATTTATAAAAAAATATCCGAAGTTTTTCCAGCAAGTGCGACAAAATATTTAAAAGTGCATGTGGACGAAGATCACGGTCATATTGAATCGCATTTAAAGTTGTTAGCCGATTCGACAAAAGAAGAACGTGAGAAAATTACTGAAAACATGCAGCTGACCGGTGCGGCCTACCGAAAATTTCTTGAAGACATTATTCAGGCTGGCAACCGGAAAAAATTAGATCTCAAAAAAACAGCTTAAATAAAAAAAGGCTGTCGTGGGGGCAGCCTTTTTTTACTTTGCGTATTTGGTACAGATCTTAATTTCAGGGCTCATTTACTTTGTTAATGAATTTAAAGCCAAAATAACCATCTGAGCTCTTAAACTCTCAGCAGCAGTTTGGTGATAGAATTCTTTTGGTACAACGGTGTGGTGAATAGAGCAACCTGAATCGGTTAAAATTAATTGTAAGTCTGAAGAATACTTTTCCGTATCGTAATCGTAAGCCGCCACTCTTAAATCAGCTAACGAAGGAACTTTTAACATCATACAAACAATGATTTTGTTATTAGTAACTGTTTCAATGTTTCCTAAAAACATTGCGTTACCTAATAATTTATCAGCAACAGCGTCAGTCAATGGAAGAATAGTTACTTCTTTATCAACATTAGTCAGTCTTAATGTGTGATTTGAAAGTAAAGCGACTTCGTTAATGCCATATTCATAACCAGAAATGGTCGCAACTGTTTGTACTGCTGCCGCTTTTGCAGTCAGCGAAAAAGTAAGCGCGATCAATGTTGAAATAATAAGTTTCATATGTACTCCCTTGTGTCTGGCCATAGCATTTGCCCCCGGCCTTAAATTGTTTAAATTTGGATCTTTATTAATTTCGATTTTGTGTATAGCAAGCGGAAGGCCATCCGTCCATCGCCTCTAAATCGGATTAACCCTCTTTAAAGAGGTAAGAATTGGCCCTGAAGTTTCAAAAAGGAACCTCAGGCGATGAATAAATTATAATTGGAACCAGTTAGGTGGTAGATTTGGAAGCAACGTTTTTGTCAGATGTTGAAACTGCGAATCAGGTAAACACTTAATGTTCAGCTGCTCTGAAGGAATTCTTAAGGAATGGGCGTGCAAGTAAAATTGATCATACTTTAAGTTTTCGCTGTTTTCTTTTGGACCATAGAAACGATCGCCCACTATTGGTAATTTGGTCGTCGCTAGGTGGGTACGAATCTGATGGGTTCTTCCAGTGATCGGTTGTGCTTCAACAAGGCTGTATCCGTTTTCTGAAAACAATATCTTGTAATCCGTTTTTGCGTAATCCCCACCAGTTTGGGCTGGTAAAAATAAACGAACCTTTTTACCTTCGCGATTGAGTTCTTGCTCCTTGAGATGATTTTCAACACTTCCTTCTGAATTCTTTTTCACTCCGAAGGATAAACACAGATACTTTTTTTCAAAGAGATGAGTTTTAAAAATTTCGCCATACCTAGTCGCGGCGAATTTATTTTTCGCGAACAAAATAATCCCGGAAGTGTCTTTGTCTAACCGGTGCAGGGGATAAATCTCTTTGTATTCTAAAAGTAACAGGGAATACAAATTTGTTCGAGTTTTATCAACTGAAGGTTGTGATATTAATCCACTGGGTTTGTTCACAGCCACCAAGTCACTGGTTTCGTAGATAAGTTGCGATTTTAATTTGAACATGATACTTTCTTAACCTGTTACCGGTCCATAGTCTTGAGTTTTAAATCTATTAAGATCTAGCATATCTGACAAAAAAAAGTAAAAATATATTCTAACCAGGTGGTAAAAATGATTTTAGCAAAAGATTTAATGAATATTGGAACTCCCACTCTTTCTTTTGATTCTTCCGTAGAAGAGGCTATTCATTATTTGCGGACTCATCCTACGGCCTTTGTGGCTGTTTGTGCCAGCGAAGATCGCTTCCACGGAGTGCTAACAGAAGGCAATATGATGCGCGTATATCTGCGCTATCAAAATCAAAAGGATAAAGAGGCTTTGATTTTTTACCGAGACTGTTTTGATCCTTTACAGTTAATTCATGAAGATGAGGGATTTTCAGAAGTCGTGAAAAAAACAATGACCGCTGTTGGGAATCGCGTTTTTGTCATTGATGATGCTGGCAATGTTTGTGGTCATATTACGGCTAAAGACATTTTGCCTTACTTCACCGAAAAAGTGGGTGTAAAAAGTGCTGATAAGAAATTGGATATCTCTGAAGAATTACTGCTAACCATCGAAGACTTGAAGTCCGATCTATACCTATATGAAAACTTTTTTACGAAAAGTCCGTTTATGATGCATTCAGTGGGTCAGGACGGAAAAATTCAAATGGCCAACGAAGTTTTGCATGCAGCCCTGGGGTATGAGTATGGCGAACTAATTGGAAAAACCATTTTTGATCTGTATCCGAAAGAAAATCATAAAAAGGCCGAGCAGGGGATTAAACAGATCTTCGATAAAGGCTTCCATAAGGTCGTACAAGGGCAGATGGTCACCAAGTCAGGCGTTCAAGTCGAAGTTGAATTAATGTCACGCGCCCTAACTGATCAGAATCATAAGCCAGTAGGAACGATCACTATATCTCGCCCTATGGATATGGCGTTTCTATTAAAATCTCTACCTAATACCTAAATTCGAGAGCCCAATTGTCAATGGTTGTTATACAAACGTCTCAACTTAAGATAAAGTTAATTCGATAACTATTCGTAATTATTAAATTATTTTGTAAATCAATCATTTGATTTAAATAGTAATTGAGTTAATCAAATGATTGATTTAGTCTAATGCTTGTGAAAAACGAAAAAAAAATCACTGCACTATTAACAAACTCTGAAGACATGGAAAAGGCCGCTGCCGACAAAGACACGCGTCTTAAAATCATTTTATCTTCGGCAAAATTGTTTGCTGACAAGGGATTGGATGGAACCAGCACTCGGGAGATTGCTGAACATACGGGTTCTAATATCAGCCTGATCAGTTATTATTTCGGCGGTAAAGAAGGTTTGTACAAGGCTGTGATCGAACAATTTGCTCTGCAAGCCAAAGAACGATTTCAAAAAATCTACGAAAATTTTAGTCCCGAAGAAATGGATAAAGCCTCTTTTGTAAGTTTCATGCAGGGTTTGATTACGGGCATGCTGACGATGAAGATTTCAAAACCCGAAATTGGGACTATTTTCCAACGAGAAATTTTATCGGGATTACCTTATTGTCGCGAAATTCATGACACTATTTTTTCTGAACTGTGCGGATCTATAATTGGTATTTTGGATGTGGCCCAACAGAAAAAAATATTAAGGGCAGATATCAGCTCTAAACATCTCTTTCTTTCCATGATGTTTTCGGCTGATCATTTTATCTTTGCGTCTCGATGCCATACCGGTTTTACCGAGAAGCATCTTTACCGATTGCCTGAAGAATTGAATCTTTTTATTGATCAACATTTTAAATTATTTATTGAAGGAAATTTGTTATGAAATGGAAATTAGCCGCAGTGCTATTGTTGTTTTCATCTTTGTCTGGTGCTGAGACCTTAAATCTAGAGCAGTATTTGGCAAAAGTGAAACAGAAGCATCGCCAGTTTATCGCCATAGCTCAAGATTTGGAATC
>JAYSSX010000356.1:0-10774 GCA_043720315.1 Pseudobdellovibrionaceae bacterium
CCTGGAAACGGTGTCGTCTCCATACATCGACATATCTCTAAACTTTAAAATGACAGGTTTCCCGTTAAAAACGCCCGAACGTAAATAGGCCGAGCCGTCGTCACCGGTAAAATATTTTAAGCCTGAGACCTTGTCTGCGGCGAAGATATGCCGGGAAAGAAAACTTAGTCCATGAACAGACTCGCAACTGAGGGAAGGGCTAACAGAAGTTGCCAAACCCAAAGTTGGCAAAAGCAGGAGACTTAAGCCACTAAGAATCCATAAAGTTATTTTAAGTTTAAGCATTTTCATTCGACTTCCCAATAACGGCGAAACTGCCAGATTTATTCCAGTCTAAAACGGCGTAAAAGTGGTTATAAATCATTTGGCGAAGTTCGAGCTGTCTTTGGACTTTACAGGTGCCCTATTGCGATATTTAAGAGTCTGAAAATACTAGACAATGGGGGTTTTTTTGATTCATATTAGGGCTCAAAAAAATAACCTTAAACAGGAGAGCCCATGGCAAAGACCACACAATCCTTTAATGCTGAAATTAAGCAATTATTAGATCTGATGATTCATTCCCTTTATTCGCATAAAGAAATATTTTTGCGAGAACTGATTTCAAACGCCAGTGATGCTATAGATAAGTTAAAGTTTCAAAGTTTAACTCATCCTGATTTAGTGCCGGCAGGAAACGAATTCTACATTCGATTACAACCGAACAAAGAAAACAAAACTTTGGCTATTGTCGATAACGGCATCGGTATGTCTACTGACGAAGTGGTTCAGTTTATCGGAACTATTGCGCATTCAGGTACTAAAAAGTTTGCACAGCTAAATGAAGAATTGAAAACTCGTCCAGAATTGATAGGTCAGTTTGGTGTTGGTTTTTATTCTTCATTTATGGTGGCGGAGAAAGTCGTATTACATACGCAAAAGGCCGGGGACAACATCGGAACTTTATGGGAGTCCACTGGTGATGGCAGCTACACTATTGACGAAATCCCTCGTGCTGAAGGAACGGGTACGACAATTACTTTGTTTTTGAAAACTTTTGAAGCTGACGAAGAGGTCGAAGATTTTTCCGACTCTTGGGTTCTAAAATCTTTAGTTAAAAAATATTCAGACTTTATTGCATACCCGATTAAAATGTTGGGCGAAGCAACGCCCGAAGATAAAGAGCCAGCGAAAGATGAAGTCCTGAATTCACAAAAGGCCCTATGGTTGCGACCAGCTGCCGAAGTTAGTGCTGAAGACTACAAAGCCTTCTACCAACATTTAACCAATGATTGGAACGAACCTCTCAAAACAATTCATTTTAAAGCGGAAGGCACCATGGAATTTAATGCCATGATGTTTATTCCAACTAAAAAACCGTGGAACTTTAACACCCGTGAATCGCAATGGGGTTTAAGTCTGTATGTAAAAAGAGTTTTCATTATGGAAGACTGTCAGGATCTGTTGCCTTCTTATTTACGCTTCGTTAAAGGATTAGTAGATAGTTCTGATTTATCGTTAAATGTATCACGCGAAATTTTACAAAAAGATCGACAAGTATTGGCGATTAAAAAGAATGTGGTCAACAAGGTATTCGCAACTTTAAAAGATCTTTTGGTAAAAGATCGCACAGGTTATGAAAACTTTTGGACCGAATTTGGAACAACTCTAAAGGAAGGAATTCCGACCGAGCCTGCGCAAAAAGATAAATTACAAGACTTATTTTTATTTCACACTTCGGATTCTGACAAAATGACGACCCTAGAAGAGTATATTGGAAGAATGAAGCCAGAACAAAAAGATATTTTCTTCATTACCGGAGACAGTTTATCGCAATTGGCACAAAGTCCTTACTTGGAAAAACTAAAAGAAAAGAATTATGAAGTATTATTTTTAGTTGATGCTGTTGACGAATGGGTAATGCAGGGAATCACTGATTACAAAGAAAAGAAATTGGTAAATATTGCTAAATCAAATTTGGATTTAGATACAGCCGAAGAAAAAACTCAAAAAGAAGAGCAGAAAAAAACTCACCAAGAAAAGTATGCGACTTTAATTGAGAGATTTAAAAAAGCTTTAGATAAAGAAGTAAAAGATGTGGTTATTTCGGACCGTTTAACGACTACTCCGGTTTGTTTGGTCTCAGATGAAAACGATCCTTCGGCTAATATGCAAAAAATCATAGCCCAAATGGGACGGGCTGATAAAATGGACCCAATTAAGCGCATTTTAGAAATCAACCCTAAGCATGAACTTTTTGATAAAATGCTTTTGGCTGGAGAACCTCAACAAATGGAATGGGCCGAGATGTTATATGCACAAGCTTTGATTAACGAAGGTTCGCAAATTCCTGATCCGGCGAAGTTTTCTAAGCAGTTTTCAAACCTATTACTTAAAGCACTTAATTAAAGGAAATCGACTTGGCTGAAAAAACAAAAGCAACTGATGTAAAAGACGCGAAAGATTCTAATTCATCTACAAAACCGGAAACGCCAAAGGGCGCAACCAAAAATTTGGTTTGGAAGTCCAAAGGTAAAAGTCTTAGTTATGGGGCGACTTCGGACTGGATGATTTTAAGAAAAAAAGAAAAGCCTATCGCTGAGATGTTTTATACTTACTACAAGGCGAAATCTTCAAAAAAGCGTCCTATTACTTTTGTATTTAATGGCGGCCCCGGAGCGGCTTCGGCATATCTGCATATAGGGGGATTGGGTCCACTTCGTGCCTTATTTGAATCTGACGGAAACCTGAAAGCCCCACCGACACAGTTGGTTAATAATCAGGAAAGTTGGTTGGAATTTACGGATCTCGTTTTTATTGATCCCATTGGAACTGGTTTCAGTCGGGTGATTGAAGCGGAAGAGCCCAAAGGAGATAAAAAAGAAGATCCTAAAAAATTGGTGGATGAAAAAGAATTTTATCAAATTAATAGGGATTTAGATTCTCTAGGTGAGTTTATTGAAAAGTTTCTTTCAAAAAATAAACTTTGGGATGCCAACGTTTATCTGGCCGGAGAAAGTTACGGTGGCTATCGAACGGCAAAATTAGCGCGTCGATTACAAGAAAGACATGGAATTGGATTAACAGCAGTGATTGCCATTTCTCCAGCCTTGGAATGGTCGCTATTGAATAGCCATGACTACGATGTCCTGCACTTTGTCGATTCTTTCTGTACGATGGCTTTAACGGCTGTGCATCATGGAAAATCGAAAGCGATTCGTAGTGGAACTGATATTGAAACGGCTCGTAAAAAAATTGAGGTGTTTGCGACCAAAGAATACGCTATGGCCTTAGTTTCTGGCGATACTCTGAGTGAAAAAGAACAGCATGCTATTTTCAAAAAGGCGGCTGATTTTATAGGGCTAGAGCCCGGCTACGTCATTCAAGCAATGGGTCGAGTGCGTTTTTGGCAGTTCGCCCGTATGTTATTAAAAGATGAAAGAAAGATCGTCGGATTTTATGATTCAACCATTACAGCTGTTGATCCGTTCGCAGATCGCGACATGCATGAAGCCCCAGATCCTACTTTGACCAGCATCGAGCGTGTGTTCACTAGTGGTATCAATCAGATGTTAAGATCTCACATTGGTATCGAAACAGATCGTCGGTATACTTTACTGAGCGAAGAAGTGAATATGGCCTGGAAACGCGACGATCAAAAGCACGTTTTTGATATGGTGGTGGGTTCGGTGGATGATTTGCGATTTGCGATGAGTATGAATCAACATATGAAGGTTCTAATTACTCATGGTTACTACGATATGGTTACGCCTTACTTTTCGAGCGAAAGATTGGGCGCACAAATGCGTCTGCTTCCCGATCAGAGAAGCAATTTGTCGATTAAACATTTTGGTGGTGGACATATGTTTTATACATGGGATGATTCAAGAAAAGCATTTAGAGACTGGGTAAAAACAGTTTACGTTTAATTAGGCGATACATTGAAAACAATTATTTTTTCTTCCATTTTATTATTTTCCGTATTTGGTTCTGCTAAGGATTCAGTAAAAACGTACGAATTAAAAAAAGGTCTTATTGTTGGAGTTTTAGATTTTTCAAAAGGTTATTCCTATTCCAACGTAGCTAAGCAAGGGGATCTTTTACTTGCTAGAGATACTCATTTCAAATCGATGATTGTTTCAGAGGTTCATGAGAATACATTTGGGATTCATTTTACTTATGAAGAAAATGATCAAATTAAGGGGACAGCAGCTTTTATTGCATTTGTAAAAGAAGCGTTAAAGGGTGCCGGACCAAATTACGAAGGCCATCATGTCGGCAACGACGCTATCGTTTTAAAGTAAAGGAATTTTATGTATCTTTATTGGATCAGTTTTGGCTTTCTTCTTCTTAGTGGACTAGTCCATGTCATGTTTTTTGTGATTGAGTCCTACTTATTCCAGCAACCTACTGGCGCAAAATATTTCAAGGTATCAAAGGAAGATCACCAGGCAGCAAAAGTTTGGGCTTTGAATCAAGGTTTCTATAATTTGTTTTTTGCTTTAGGAATGTTCTACGGTTTGATGTTGGCTTTCCAAAATCAGATGTTAATTTCTGTGGTCTTATGTAGCTTTTGTGCCTTGTCTATGTTTGTTGCCGGGGTCGTTTTGTGGTTTTCAGCTCCGCATCTGAGACGCGGTTTTTTTATTCAGTCCATTCCACCGTTAATTGGACTAGTATTTTTGTATTTGCACCTTCACGTTTAGTTTATTGAACGCATCTTCTAATAGTTGAATTCACTGCCGAAAGTAATTCCTGCTGTTCGTGTAGTCTCTTTTAGATCTGAATTATAATAATACAATCCAAATGCCGAACGTAGTCCACGGGTTTGCCAAGAATAACCTGCTGAATAGTAAGTGCTTTGGCCTAGGTACTTTATGTCCGGGCTTAATTCTTGATTAAGGCCACATAAAAATTGATGGCCGGCTGCCGAGTTCATACGGTAACCAAAAGACTGAAACATTTTGTAGGAGTAGTTCAGTGCTGACTTTTCCTGGAATTGAGAATCAAATAAAAACTCGTGATCTCCCACTTTAAATCCGTGTCCTAAGATAATGTAGGAACCCAATAAGCTGGCATCAGCAGCTTTCGAATTGGTTTCGGATATGATATAATCGCTGGGCGTAGGATTTCCGTACGAATAGGTTTTTATCGAGCCCGAATTTTTTTTGAAAAGGCGCCACTGTCGGCTACGAAAATTAAATCCAAAAGTATAAGTATCAAAACTAACGTGCCCTGAGGCCGAAATTCCCACGCTGAAAGACTTCAGCTCGTTTTTTAAGTACGAGGTTGATTTTTCAGCTGTGGTCAAACTGGTGAACTCATTGAAGCCGACCAATGAGTTTTGCGAGTACTCGGCAAAATAACTTAAAGCAAAAGGTATACTTTTAAACGCCATTGAATAGCCCAGAAGATAATGCGAAAGACTTATATCTGACTCGAGCACACTTTTCGAAACTGCTGATTGTACTGTGGATTTAAGTTTGAGTTGGTTCGGAGTTAAATTAACTGCGAAGAATTCATGGTTGAGCGCCGAGCCTATAAGAATGGAACTTAAATAGGAAGGGTTCAAGCTGAACGAGGAAACTTCGGATTGATCGATTTTATTAATAAAACTGCCTAGTGTGTTTCCGCCAATTGAGTAGGCATCTTTTGTCTTTTTGGACAATAAACTGGGGTTGTAATACGAAGCGGCTGTGGGATCCGAAATCGCAGCACCCGAGTTTCCCATGAGGCCCTCATAGAATCCGATGGAAGTCGACAACTGACAAAAAGCGCTGAAGCCACTTAAAAGAAGTGTGATTACTAAACAGATGCGTAACGTTCGATTCCCTGAATTTAAAGCGATGTAAAACCTCGTTAGTCAATCATGACTGAGAAGGTGAAGGATTACTAACTTTGTCACACAGCAAGATGCTGAATTTACATAGAAATTCTGAAGTTTTAATTTTAGAATTTTGAAATTGAAAGAGGTCGCAATGTTTAAAAATGCTTTAATTCTTTTCACTCTGCTTATAGGCTTTTTTTCCACGCAACCGGCGTTTAGCAAAGATCTCACTAATCGTTTGGGAATTGGATACCGGGATGCCTTTTCTTTTTCGCTACCTAGTATTGCGGCTATTTATTATCCCAATGATTTATACGGTGTCGTGGGTTCAATTGGATTGGATACCGAAGAAGATAATTCGAAGTCAGCATTTTCTGCTGGTGTCCGTCGAATTATTTTTAAAGAAGATCAAATGAATTTCTTTATGGCAGGGATGCTGTCCATTCTTAGTCAAGAAACTTTAGCCACGGGAACAAAATCTGGGTACGAGCTGTCAGCCTTAGTTGGTGGAGAATTCTTTTTGTCGGGGCTAGAAAGTTTGGGATTTAATTTTGAAATGGGCGTTGGCGTAACTAATATTCAAAAAGTTCGTTTCCGTACGGTGGGCGACAGTTTATTAAGAGCCGGCGTCGTATTTTATTTTTAGGAGAATTTATGAAAACTGTGATTTATACAAAAGATGCTCCCGAACCAATTGGACCCTATTCACAAGCTATTCGAATGGGCGACATATTGTTTTGCTCGGGCCAAATTGCCATTGATCCAAAAAATAATCAGGTTCTGAAGGGAAGTGTTCAGGTCCAAACCGAACAAGTGATGAAAAACATCGAAGCCGTTTTAACCAAAGCGGACTTAGGTCTTTCTAATGTAGTCAAAACGACCATTTATTTAACTTCCATGTCTGATTTTCCGACCGTAAACGAAATTTATGGAAAGTATTTTAAGTCGGATTTTCCAGCGCGCACGACAGTGGCTGTTTCGGCTTTGCCTAAAGGGGTGAATGTCGAAATTGAAGTGACTGCAAGCTATAAAATTTGATGAAGTTATCGAGAATAAAAAATATTTTTTTATTTGCGATTCTGATTATCTTTTTTAGTTACTGGTATATTCAAACTTATCTAAAAATTAATGCCGAACAAACTAGCTCCTGGAAAGTCGAAACCAAAGCTGACTGTGCCATTGTTCTTACTGGCGGGGCAGGGCGAATACGAGAAGGTTTTGATATGCTTTCACGTAAACAAGTGAAGAAGTTAATTATTTCCGGCGTTCACAGCAATTCGCAATTAAAAGACATTATGCCTATGTGGGCATACTACAGTAATCTGAGGGAAAGCGACGTAGTGCTTGAGCGAAGAAGCAGTACGACGTTTGGAAATGCTCAGCAGTCTTTGCCGATTTTCGAAGCCTTGAACTGCCGTGACTTGGCTTTGGTCACGTCACGAACCCATATGTATCGTGCGTTTCGGACTTTCCTGCAAACATTCCCGCCTTCGGTTTCGATTTACCGAGTGGCCACGCACACACCTTCCGTGGACTTAGGACGTTTTGAAGTCTGGTCTGAAGTACTAAAAACAATGTTTTATGATTTGTGGGCCTTTTAATTCTTGGCATCTATAAATGGTGAAATTAGGTTACGTTAATTGGACCTTGGCCAAGCCAAGATTTTTATAATTATTCCGATATATTGGCCATGGGATATCTTGTTCAAAGACTTGATCAATTTGTAATTTCGTTAGGGAGAAGTGTAACTAAGAATTTAGAGTACACGGGCCAAGTATTGCTAATGGTCTATCTTTCCATCCGTGCCACGGTTGTTGATCAGGCGCAAGGATTTCGAACCATTGTAAGTGTTATTTCCGCGCAAATTTATTTCACTGGATTCCAAGCGCTTCCGATTGTTTCTGTGTTGGCCTTGGCCTGTGGAGCCATCGTCATATTGCAATCATCCTCAAATTTAAATTTGTTAGGCGGAGCGCAGATGATTGGAAATTTGTTGGTAGTAATTATTGTGCGCGAATTAGGGCCGTTGATGACAGCGTTGATTGTAATTGCTAGATCCGGAACTGCCGTTGCCAGCGAAGTTGGTAATATGCGTG
The DNA here is from genome assembly GCA_043720315.1 of Pseudobdellovibrionaceae bacterium. Classification (GTDB taxonomy): domain Bacteria; phylum Bdellovibrionota; class Bdellovibrionia; order Bdellovibrionales; family Bdellovibrionaceae; genus JAYSSX01. The sequence goes on from JAYSSX010000356.1 coordinate 7,903, forward strand.
CCAATCGTGAAATTGAAGCCTTGGAAAGTATGGGAATCAATCCGTTAAGTTTTATCGTTTTTCCTCGCCTTATTGGCGGAGTCATTAGTGTGATCTGTTTAGCCTTTTATTTTACGGTTATTGCACTAGTCGGTGGGTTTTGTATCACTCGTCTTATTCAGGATTTACCATTCAATTTTTACATTGATTCCATTGCTCAAGCGATAGCGTTTGAAGACATTTGGCTTTTTTTATTGAAAAATACTTTTAGTGGAATGATTATTTTTATCATTTGTTGTTATCAGGGTCTTTCGGTTCAAAGAAGCCCAACCGAAGTTCCGGTCGCGACCACACAAGCTGTAGTGAAAAGTATTATTTATGTCATTGTATTCAATTTAACTGTGACTTCGTTGTTTTATCTTAATCAACTTTTAAAGTTAGGAGTTCTGTAGTGGCTGCAGTAGAACGTCCTATTATTGAAAAAATTGAGTTTCAAAATTTGAGTTTCACTCATCCGGGTCATGATCCGATTTTGGAGAATTGCAGTTTTGAATTTCCACTGAATTCGATTTGCTGGATTAAAGCAGAAACCGGCGTTGGCAGGTCCACTTTGTTTCAATTAATTTCTGCATTACAAATGCCTAACTCTGGAAATTACCTCTTAAATGGGCAAATAGTTAACGACATGTCGTTCGAAGAATTCTTGCCATATCGTTTGAGTATCGGTTACGGATTTGATTATGGCGGACTAATTAATAATCGAACTCTGGTAGAAAATTTGATGTTGCCATTGCAGTATCACAAAGTCCTTCCTTATCTTGAAGCAAAAAATCGCGTTGAAAGGTACATGATTCAGTTAGGGATTCTGAAATACGCAGGTCTTAGGCCAGCGATGGTTCAAGGGGCTGTTCGTAAAATTACCTGCCTCATTCGGGCTTTGGTGTTACATCCGCAGATTTTACTTCTGGATGATCCGACAGTGGGGCTATCGCCTGAAGTTGCCGCGCAGTTTTTTGAAATCATTGTAGATTTAAGAAAAAAGAAACAAATACGGCATGTTTTTATTACCAGTCTTGATGTGGGTTGGATGAACAAAATCTCTACCATTCAAATCCATCTTGCGGAGTCAACTTTAAATTTTAATCGAAAAGAAAAAGTGGTGGGTTTATGATGCGCGTTCGATTTAATAAATTTGAAAGGGTTGCAGGTCTATTCGTCCTGGTAGCTGTCGTCGGGTTTCTTTTCTCGATGTTGAGCGTCGCTATAAAACAAGGTTGGTTTGAAACTAAAATTTACTTAACGACCACTTTTGAAAACGCAGATGGAATTCACCCAGGAACTAGCGTGCAAATGGCCGGTCTTAAAGCCGGTAGTGTTGAGTCAGTCGATCTAACCCATGACAATAAAATCTTAGTGCGTTTCTACATGCTTAGCAAATTTCATCCGAAAGTAAAGAAAGACAGCCAGGCCCAGTTAACGCGTCCTTTTATTATTGGCGAGAGGGTTCTGGAAGTAACAGTCGGATCTGAAAAAGAAAGCCAAGTGCCACCGGAAGCTTCAATCGCCTCTTATGAAACAATGGATTTGATGACAGTTATGAGTGGTAAAAAACTAGGAAACTATTTAGAAACCATGTCGACAATGGTTGAAAATTTGAAAACCTTAGCTGAAGCTTTTTTGGATAAAAACCGCACGCAGGCATTTATTAATATGTTTGACCGAGTAGATCCTTTACTTAAAAACTTAAACACGATGTCAGTTGAAGTGATAAAATTATCTAAACAAGCCACAAAAGATGAAAACCTAGCAATAGTTTTAAGTCAGTTAACGACTACAACTAAAGAATTGAATAAAATTATTCCTGACATAAATGAAAAGGCGCCTAATTTAGCAAAAGATTTGGCGACGGTGGTATCGAATCTATCGGTGTTAACAGAACAATTTAAGGTTTTTATCCCAGCGATTGCCGAAGTGGCTCCTGATCTCCCGCGTTCTAGTCGTCGTGCTTTGGAAGCATTAGACGAAGCAGTGGTTCTTTTGAAGGCGATGGAAAAGTCATTTTTGGTTAGGGGCAATGTTCAAGAAGTACGCGAAGAAGAATCTAAACAGCAACGTAAACCAGCTGCTGGCAAATAGGAATAACTTGAATTATGACAGATGCTTTTGGTGTCTATCTTAAAGGAAGTTATGCAAGAAATACTCAAAAATCCTACAGTGATGTGGACTTTGTAGTGCTGTTAAGCCCGCAAATAAATATCCGACAGTTTATGAAAATAAAGGCGCGAATTCGCGACCGCTTCCCAGAGTGGAAAGAAAAAGAGTTAGATATTCAACATATCATCGCAGAAAATAGGCGTCCGCCTTTGGCCTCGGACATCATTAATCTTGCTTATCTACAACAGAACGGAAAATGCGAAATAGGTGTGGATTTGTTGTCGCAGTCGTTTAAGGTGACGTGGCTAGATTACGTTTATTGTATTCATAGAGATGCCGTTTACAGGCAAAAGGAAATTAAAGAGCTTTCGGTTAGGCAACTTTTGGAGGAAGTGGGAAATAGAAATTCCACAAGATTTTTATATTCAATTTGTTTTAGCAGTTGCCTGTTTTATGTATTAAAGACCGCTGAATCAAAATCTGAGCAACCTTGGATTTTTGCGCCTGAGCAGATCAATCATCCGCTGTTTATTAAGGTAGTTAGTTTCATGCGTGATCGTTTTAAGTTTAATATTCCCACGCAAGAGTCTGATCTCTCTCAATTAAGTTCAATGATAGGGGAAATTCTCAAAATGACTCAAGAATTTCCAGTAACATCCCGATAACGACCCTTATATGCTAAAACAGTTCACTGAATACTTAAAAATGGGTAGTGGCAATGGTGGTGATGGCGGCGGCG
>JAYSSX010000357.1:0-2187 GCA_043720315.1 Pseudobdellovibrionaceae bacterium
TATGCCGCCGGATTCTACAATGACTTGGTCCATGAATTTAACGGATTAAAAAAAGATGGAACTCTTCGTGGTGATACATCCATAGAAAAACTGGCAAAGTTAAAGCCGGCTTTTGATTTCACTGGTTCGGGAACTTTAACAGCGGGCAATAGTTCACCGTTAACGGATGGGGCTTCTTGTGTTTTGATTTCCAATGAAAAAGGTGCAGAAAAATTAGGTTTGAAACCTTTGGCGCAGATAATTGATGTACAGGTCGCCGCAGTTAATTTTGTTGCTGGTGCCGGTCTATTAATGGCGCCAACTAAAGCGGTGTCGCAGTTACTGACCAGAAATAAACTGACCTTTAATGATTTTGATTATTTTGAAATTCATGAGGCTTTTGCCGGACAAGTTCTTTGTAATATGAAGGCTTGGGAGTCAGAAAAATATTGTCGTGAAGTTTTAGGTTTGAATGCCGCTATTGGGTCAATTGATAGAAAGAAATTAAATACCGTTGGAAGTAGTTTAGCTTTAGGGCATCCTTTTGCTGCAACAGGGGCGCGTATTTTAGGTACTTTGGCTAAACTCATTAATGGCCAAGGTTCAAAGCGGGGATTGATTTCAATTTGTACAGCCGGTGGTATGGGAATCGCTGCTATAATTGAAAGCCCTTAGAGGGCCATCATCGAAAGCCCGCAAAGGCTTTCAATGATTCGACTTGCAGTTACATTACTTTTAGTGAAACTTCGACATTACCGCGTGTGGCGTTGGAATAAGGGCAAACTTTGTGCGCTTTTTCAACAATGGTCTCGACAGCTTTTCTTTCCATCCCAGGAACAGTAATTTGCAGCTCTACTTCGATGCAGTATCCGCCGGGAATGGGACCAAATCCTACAGTTCCATCGATATGCGTATTCTCAGGTAAGGTGATTTTCTCACCACGAGCAACAGCCTTCATAGCACCTAAAAAACAGGCTGAATAACCAGCAGCAAACATTTGCTCGGGATTTGTTCCCGGAGCCCCATCGCCGCCCATTTCTTTTGGCGTTGTTAATGTGACGTTTAAAATTCCGTCTGAAGAAACGGCTTTACCTTGTCGACCACCTGTGGCACTGGCTTTTCCGCGATACAATACTTTTTCTAATTTCATAGTTATCTCCGTGTGATGCCAACGGCTCTTCCGATGGGCTAAGTGTTTTTTATGCTGACTCATTTTGTTTTACAAGACTTCTGTCGTATTTTTACCAAATTAATACTCATTTAATGTGGTAAAGTTAAAATACTTTTGTGAATGTGGAAAACTATTTGAAACTTAAATTAGAACGGGACGAACTTCAACAGAAGTTCCGTAATTTATGCCCTTCGTGCATTCAGCCGGGGTTTAGCTGTTATTGCCATCACATTCAGAAATTTAACCCTGGAATTGAGTTTGTCATTTTAATTCATCCTATCGAAGTCCGCCGTCGGATTGCAACCGGTCGTATGTCCTACCTAACTTTAGAAGGTTCTCATTTAATAGATGGGCAAGATTATACTCATAATAATAAAGTGAACGAAATCATTCAAGATCCCGAGAAACAGTGTTTTATTTTGTTTCCGCATAGGCAAGCTGGAAACCTTTCTGCTATGTCTGCGACGGAAAAATCAGTTTTGATTGATTCCTCAAAAAAGACAGTTCTCTTTGTCATCGACGGAACCTGGGCAACGGCTAAAAAAATGTTGCATCAAAGTAAAAATCTACATCAGTTACCTAAGATTTGTTTTTCTCCGAAAGCTCCTTCGACATTTCGGGTTCGAAAACAACCTACTGAGGGTTGCCTTTCCACAATCGAAGCTATTCATCAAGTCATAGAACTTCTTGGTGAACAATGTGGTTTTAAAACCGAAACTCAAGAACATGATAAATTACTATTTGTATTTGATAAGATGGTGGAACGCCAACTTCACTTCATTGAACAATCACGTCTTAATCCCAAGTCCTATTATTACACTCGGAAAAGGAGTCGCCAACGTGAACCGGAATCTTCTTAAAAGTTTTTTGGCGATTATAGGCGGAGTAGCGGTTACCTCTGGCCTTTCGATAGTGACTGATTTAATTTTAGAACGCACCGGAGTTTTTCCTAGTATTGGTGATCAGCAAGAATATGGATTTCATGTTTGGTGGATGATGTTATTAGCATTAGTCTACCGAAACATTTATGAAGTCTT
>JAYSSX010000358.1:0-3250 GCA_043720315.1 Pseudobdellovibrionaceae bacterium
TACTGAGGTAAACATGAAAAAACTTTTTCTTATTTTTCTGTGGTTGGTGTTAGGCGCCTGTGCCAGCAAACCCACGATAGGAAAACTTCTTTGGGAATCTGCCAATCGAAATATCTCTGACGACCTATTTTTAATTACACCCTATTTTCCGAATCCGAACTCTGATCCTCAAAATGTTTATCTTTCTAATTTGAACGGTGAAATCATGCGCACTTGGAAAATTCGAGGGCCCTTGCAAAACTCTAAGCTGGGACCAAAAGGTTGGGTTTACTCGCTGCGGCTCGCGCCTTTTGAATCAAGGCTCACTTTTGCCGGTGGCGAGTGTACTGAACTTGTAGCCGTTGATGAAAACAATGTAGAGCGATTAAACTTACAGGCTAAAGTATTTTCGCATGATTTTGATTTTGTTGGTGATGATAAAATCGCTATTTTTCGCCTTCAACGTTTAGGCCCCAAAGAATTAAGAAAATTTGTGCCTAAAACAAAAAAAGAGTTCGCCTATACAGATATTATTTCAGTGTTAGATTTTTCAGGAACTGAGTTATGGTCTTGGCACCTCTCTGATCACGTTGCCGAAATAGAACATAGTCAGATCAATGATGACAATTCTTCTTTAAGTAATTCAAACTCTATAAAGTATATTGAATCAAATCCGATAACTAAAAAGCCGGCATTTTTAGTGAGTATCAGAAATTTAGATGTAGTGACAATGGTTGAATACCCGTCTGGGAAGATCATTTGGCAGACTCCACCGAATAACTTTAGTCGCCAACATGATGCCATTTTGAATGGACAGCAGGTTATCCTTTTTAATAACAATCTTTTCAGTGAGGCCCCTACTTTTGAAATTTTAGCCTTCGACATCTTTACCCGAAAAAGAACTCTTCTTTGGAGTCCCTCCCGACTTACTCCACAAACTACAGTATTTGCTGGGGGGTTTCAGATATTAAGTAATGGAAACTATCTCATTTCAAATAGCATGTCAGGTCAGCTGATTGAACTAAATCCCAGCGGACAAATGCTTTGGAGTTATCTCGTTGGTCCAAGTCAAGGAAACAGGATAAATTGGCTATTGGGAATTGGCTTTTTTAGGGCCGAAGTCTACACGCAAGCTAAATATAAAGAATTTCTAAAGGGTAAGTGATGTCAGAAGAAACTCTTGGCATCTTAATCAGTACTTTTGCGGTAAAAATCTATTTCTTAGCAGCAGCCTTATCTGTTGTTGATTTTCTCATTTATGAAAAAATTACCATAGAAAATTTAAAGTCTTTCGTCGCTGACTATTTAAATATCATTGTCGAAACTCTTTTTTTCACCTTGCTCAGTTTACAAAGATTTAATACATCCTGGCTTCCCAGAGAACCACTGTTTCGCTTTGAAATTGGTTATTGGTCACTGTTTGCGAGCTTCATTTTATATGATTTGTTTTTCTTTTTAGAACATTTCCTGATGCATAAAATTTCTTTTCTATGGGCATTCCACCATGTGCATCACAGTTCCGAACGTTTTGGTTTAAGCGTTGGGTTTCGTTTGTCCTGGTTTAGATCCCTACGCCGACTTTATTTTTTCTTTCCCATGGTCTATTTTGGATTTCCGCCTTCAATTGTGATTTTTAGCATGGCTTTAATAAATCTTTGGGGTTTCTTTGTTCATTCAGCTTCGGGTTTGAAATTTCCGAAGGCGCTTTCTTGGATCGTATCCCCTCACACTCACAGTTTGCATCACGAAAGAAAATTGAAACACAGCAATTATGGCGGTTTCCTTTTAATCTGGGACATTCTCTTTAAGACGGCTCAATTTGAATCCGAAACAAATAAAGTCTACGGCGTCTTCAATTATAAAATGACGCTAAATCCATTTTCAAATCAATTTAATGAATTCTACAAAATGTATATCAAGCGATTTGTAGACCAGTTGTTTTAGCTATACAAACCCAATTTTAAATGATCTCTATAGCGCTTACTAACCAAGGAGTTCTTATGAAGTTCATTGTTATTTTATTAGCTGCTATTTTGTCACAATATGCTTTTGCTGCAGATGTGGTTTGCAGTATAACTGAAACCATAAAAGAACAAACAACTCAAGCCGTAGTTAATTTGATAAAATCTGAAGATCCACATGGCTCTATGGAATTCTTTAATTTAACTCAGCATTCTGAATTTTCAGGATTTGTGGCCTTAAGTAAGGGATTTACAATTATTAATTTAGTAAATAATGAAACGGGAATTGTGACGTCTACTTTAAGTGAATCACAAGGCAAACTATTTGCTCGATTACAGGTTTTGCAGAATATTTCTGAAACTGGCGAAGATTCGATTACTATCGAGTGCCGTCAATCAGAAGCCAATTAGAGACTTAATTCTGCCTAGTTGATGGCCAAGAGTCCCTCAGTCTGACCGCTGCTTGTTTTTTGGCAGGAGCAGTGTTGGGCTTTAGCTAAGGGAATCAATATAGCGGGCTTTTACCACCTCATTCGCATGCGCTAGTTTGTTCCCAGCTAGGCAAACTTTACTTACTGCAATTTAGTCCTCGAGTTTTAACGTAAAATTAGCTAAATTGCCGTCACTATGATTTCTACGACCGATGTAAGCCTTCGTTTTGGCGGAAAAAAACTATTTGAAGAAGTAAACGTTAAATTCACCCCTTCGAATTGCTATGGTTTGATTGGCGCTAATGGTGCCGGTAAATCAACTTTTCTTAAGGTGCTTTCGGGTGAAATTCAACCCAACACGGGTGAAGTGATCATCGGATCTAATTTACGTTTATCGATGTTAAAACAAGATCATTTTGCCTATGAAGAACAAACAGTTTTGAAAACTGTTTTGATGGGAAATGAAAAGCTATTCAAAGTGATGGAAGAGAAAAACGCCATTTATGAGAAGCCTGACTTCAGTGAAGCCGATGGTATCCGTGCTTCTGAATTAGAAACAGAATTTGGCGAATTAAATGGTTGGGAAGCTGAATCTGATGCGGCCGTTATGTTAGCTGGCCTTAGCATCGGCGAGGAAATGCAACAGCGCCTAATGAAGGAACTGACCGGCGGCGAAAAAGTAAAAGTACTTTTGGCGCAGGCCCTTTTTGGTAAACCTGATATTTTGCTTTTGGATGAACCAACGAATCACTTGGACATATATGCTATCCAGTGGCTTGAAGAATTTCTTTTGAATTTTGAAAATACGGTAATAGTAGTTTCACATGACAGACACTTTCTAAATAAAGTATGCACTCATATTGCCGACGTCGATTTTGG
>JAYSSX010000359.1:0-1666 GCA_043720315.1 Pseudobdellovibrionaceae bacterium
ATTTCTTCAATTAAGTGCGTCTCCATAGCTGACGACACACCGCTAAACATCGGATGACTTCCGATATGAGCCAAAGCTCGACGGATTTCACCTTGAAACAACACCACTACAATAACAAATAAATTTGAAAAGAATTTTTCGAGAATCCAATTAAAAGTAAATAGTTCCAGCCAAATACTAAGTATGTAAGAAATGGCCAACACACCAAGGCCGGATAACATCTGAATCGTCCCGGTCTTTTTGATAAGAATCAGTAAACGATAAACCACAACCCAAACAAGGATCATGTCAACGACATCCTGCCAACGCAGGTGCCGAATTATAAACGATAAATTATCAAGAACCGCCTGCTGCAATAGCTAGCCCTTCCTTAAGCCGTTACCGGACCCGTATTTCCGATAGGATCAGATCCATCTGATTTTTTCTCCGTAGCAACTGCAAGGTTTGCCGGCGGCAAACTATCATTGCTTTTATTATTTCTTACTTTTTTGATTTCTGCAATTTGAGCACCTTTTAAAAGCATATCAACTTCAGCGCCATCGATAGTTTCATATTCTAGCAATGCCATCGTAATTCTTTCTAAAGCATCTTTTTTATCAACAAGAATATTCATCGCTTTGTTATAACCTTCTTTGATAATCAAAGAAATTTCCGAATCGATTTCTTGCGCTTTAGATTCTGAATAATCTTTGGTTTTTTGGCCATACTGCATGCCCATAAATACCGGGCTATCAGATTTCTCAAAAGCCAAAGGTCCTAACTTACTCATACCCCACTCACAAACCATTTTACGAGCCATACTAGTCGCACGTTCGATGTCATTAGCAGCACCTGTGGTAATATCTTTAAAAATTAATTCCTCAGCCGCACGTCCACCGAAAGCAAAAGCAATCCAGTTTTCAGCCTGTTGTTTTGAAAAACTCACCGCATCTTTTTCCGGTAAAGTTTGAGTTAAACCCAACGCCATTCCTCGCGGAATAATGGTCACCTTATGAATAGGATCCAAACCAGGAAGCATGATTCCCACAAGCGTATGACCAGCCTCATGATAAGCAGTCATTTTTTTATCTTCTTCACTCATTACCATTGATTTACGTTCACTGCCCATTAAGACTTTATCTTTGGCTTTTTCGAAGTCTTCCATCGCTAAATATTTTTTATCAGTTCTTGCTGCGACTAAGGCCGCCTCATTAACTAAGTTTTCTAAGTCAGCACCGGAAAAGCCAGGGGTGCCACGCGCGATTTTACTTAAGTCAACGTCAGGTCCCAATGGAGTTTTTTTAGTATGAACACCGAGAATCTGAACGCGACCGTTTAAATCTGGTTTGTTAACAACCACACGGCGATCAAAACGACCCGGACGCAATAAAGCAGGATCCAATACGTCAGGCCTATTGGTTGCCGCAATCAAGATAACGCCTTCATTACTTTCGAATCCGTCCATCTCAACTAATAATTGGTTCAAGGTTTGTTCACGTTCGTCATGTCCGCCACCCATGCCGGCGCCACGGTGACGTCCTACCGCATCGATCTCATCTATGAAAATCAAACAAGGAGCATGTTTTTTACCCTGTTCAAAAAGATCACGCACACGGCTGGCACCGACACCGACGAACATTTCAACGAAGTCAGAACCCGAGATTGTAAAAAAGGGAACGCCGGCTTC
>JAYSSX010000360.1:0-3331 GCA_043720315.1 Pseudobdellovibrionaceae bacterium
AAAGAATTTTGGCGCGAAAGTATCCTAAGTTTCTTCTTTCAGTAATTAAATTCTTCAAACCCAATTCGAAGTCTTCTCGGTAATAAATATCGTCAGCGATTACATCGCTAGAGTGCGATCTAATGAATTTAACATAGTAATCACTGCTTTCATTATATTTACCATTAATTGTAATCGAACCAATTCTTACTTGCGGACCTTCATTGATTTTAAATACTAGGGACTTTTTAAACTGTAAATCAAAAGTAAATTCTTCCACTGCTATTTCAATGCGGGAATAACCATTCGCCAAATACTTATTCTTAATTTTTTGAAGAAGTTCTGGCCCAATACTAGGGTTACTAGTGAAATAGTTCTCTAGATCCAACACCTCTTCCAGTTGATTGGTAGAAATCTGACGGTTGCCTTCAAATTTGAACTCGTACTGCTCCGGAAAGTCCAAATTGTATTCTAGATAAATTTCGGTTTCGTCTTTATTGGACTTAATGTTTTGCGCCGAAAGTTCACCCCTGAAGCGGTGCTGCTCATTTAATAACTCCCGCGCTCGCTTTTTGATATCGTAAATAAGAGAATTGGTGAAAGGGTCGTTCAAATATTTATTGAGCTTCTTTTCTAAGAAGGCATTTAACTCTTTCGACTTACTTTTAATTAATATGGATTTCAGAATACTTTTTTGATTTTCATCGATGGTAATTTTTAAATCGATTTCATTGTTACTAGCAGTGACTATTTCTAAATTTAAAACGGCGTTGAAGAAACCTCGCTCTTTGTAAAAATCTCGAATTCGATCAGCACTTTCAACAAAAGCCTGTTGTTCGTAGGTCGACTTCTCAGGGATAGACAGAAATCTTTTTAGCTCACTTTCGGAATAGATTTTGTTTCCAACAAATTGAATTTTCCGAATGCGTTTTATTTGATCGGTTTTTAAACGATAGTAGGATCCAGTTTCGTTTTTTACTAAATCAATTTCCACAAAATTATAGTCTTCTTTTTGCGCCAAGAATTTAAGAGTTAAATCCATTTCATGGGCGCTAAAAATGTCACCCTTACCTTTTCCAAGTTGTTTGTAAATTTCGTCCTGTTTTTCCAATGATAAGGCCGATAAGTCAAAGTTGGCCGCCCAAAGGTCTCCGGTGAAAAGAATAAAAGATAAAAGTAAAATAAGCTTTATTGGATTTAAGATCACTTAAACTCCTGCTTATATTCTAAATCAATACCTAAAATGCTTTGAATTTCGTTCTGCTTACTTAGAGAGTTTCCTGTCTCAGAAGGCTCCCGTTGTTCGTAAGTTCCGACAGCTGAAACATTCTGATTGATTGAGTATTGCAATTTATATTCGTTGGAATTCTGTTCACCGCGAAGACGACTCATCGAAGCGTTTAACTTCTCGTTTATTCTGCGAGATAACGTAATTTTTTGGACGGCGATATTTTTGGTATCGTCATACTGAGATGAAAATTGTAAGTTAACCCCAAGGGACTGCTGAATTTTTTTACTGAGAGGGTTGTTGGCGATGATGGCCGTTCCAATTTGGTAAGAGGCGGAATCTTGTTGATCTTTTGAAGATTGCTTTTTATCGACGTTGCTTGCGGTCACGCCCAAAGCAAGTAAAGAAATGATGTCATTTTCAGAAAGGGGCGGAATACTTGTCCAGCGAACAATCGGCGCCGAGCCTTTGCCTTGAACTAACATAGAAATATCATACTCCGAAACGCGCGAGTTGGCGGCGAAATAGATTTCCGGATTGATTTCCTTTGGGTCATTGAAGGTCACATTACCATTTGTAATTTCAAAGGACTTATCTTGGAAAATGATTTTCGAAGGTTTTTCAAAAGTGACTTTCCCGGACAAGATAGGATTCAACGGTGGTCCACGAACGCCTATTGTTCCTTTCGCAAAACCATCCATTAAAGGGTTCTTAATCTGAACTGGTTTGTCCAAAATGACCTGAATGTCCAAATAGATAGGTTCAAAAGCATTTCTTAAAATAACTTTTGGTAAATAGGAGCTTTGTTTGACCGTGTTCATAGAGTCTTCTGCAGTAAAGTCCTTGGTAATCAAACCTTCGTAGACTTTATAGGTTCCCGAAATTAAAAATGGAAACCATTTGCCAGTAACCATCAGGTCAGCGTTGCCTGAAGTCTGTATTTTGTCGGGAACGTTTAAAGTCACATTGTCGGCTTTCATCTTCATTGCGGTTTCTAAATTACTAACGCCATTGATTTGAATGGTTCCATCACCTGTTAAATTTCCTGATGCAAACTGTGACTGTATTCGATTAAAAATAATTCGCGAGTGTGAAAACTGAATATCCGAATTAATTTTTTCAAACGGATGAGGGAACCCTTTAATCTTTACAAAGCCATTTTGAATTTTCGCATTTCCCAAAATTTGTGGCTTTAAAAGTTCACCGTTGATCTGAGAAGTAAATTCGACATTGCCGTTGAGATCTTCTAAAAAGGGTAAAAATACTTGAGCGATTCTTAGATTAATTTGGCCTTTGATTTTAGAATTTAAATTATTCTGACTCACTTGATCGCCAGTCAATTCGATCGACGTTTGATCTCCGATCAACTTAAAGTTTTTAAAAGTTCCGACTCCATTTTTTGTCGTTAGTTCCATGGGGCCTTGATTTCTTAAAAACAGAGGGCCACGTTTTAACATTAGCTGCGAAATAGTGCCTTGGCCGGTGGAATTAAATATTCCTCCGTTTTCGCTTTTTAGTTCTAAATCACCGGTTAGAGCGGCCTCATATTCATTTAATAAACTGCCGGCCCCTAAAAGTGCAAATAACGAAGTGTAGTTCCAGCGATTTGCCGTTAGTTTTAGATAGAAGGGACTTTGATTGGAAAACGGAATCTTAAATTCGCTTTTTAGGTTTTGCCCCAGCAGCTGGGCTTTGCCGTTGAGGTCATTTCGGGTAAATTTTAATTCTACAAACGAATCTTGAAACTCTTGATCTTCGATGGCCAAGTTTTTTAGCTGACCTTTAAAATCAGTCTCCGGAGCTAGGATAGGTCCGTTCAACTTGAAATCGAAATTCAGCAATCCTACAATTGTGGAACCTAACCGCGAAATGTTTTCTGATTCTTCTAATTTAAAATTGACTGCTTTAACTTCCGCCGCAATGATTCCCTCAGGATTCGCTGTTCCGGTTAATGCTAACATAGATTCGTTTTTCTCAGCGATGGCTCTTTCAATTTTTACATTGCCATTTGTTGAGTGAACATCGAACTGCAATTTTTGGAAAGTTTCACCATAAGCTTCGACGTTTTTAAATTGGGAATTTAAATCATAGCTCATTTTACCAATGTCCAAGGGGCCGTTAACA
>JAYSSX010000361.1:0-9363 GCA_043720315.1 Pseudobdellovibrionaceae bacterium
ACCTAGGGTCTGCTTTTCCTTTTTACGTACAACGTGAAACATCTGGACTGCATTCCTTAAGAAGTTCTTCCGAAAGGAAAACGTAAGGAACTCATTTGAATGATTTCAGACTTCATAATTTTTTTTGAAAAACACAAAAAAAATCCTTCATTTTTAATTATAGCAAACATGGCATTTGCTGCAGTGTACTTCTTTATTGCTGTTGAAAGTTTAAAGTTAGCAACAATCCATGACAATGTATCTCCGGTTTGGCCTCCAACTGGATTTTCTATTTTTGTGCTCATTTGCCTAGGTCTTGATTTCTCCCCTGCAGTATTTATCGGCGCTATCGCCGCTAACTATTTTACGACGACTTCCCCCCTTTTAAATTCAATGACTATTGGATTAGGAAACACCGCTGAAGCTGTCCTTGGATTTTGGCTTTATAATAAGACATTCCAATATAAAAATAGACTGGAACATTTAACTTCCTCTTTAGCGATTAGTGCTTCAGCGATCATAGCACCGATAGTTTCCGCGACGATAGGTGCGTTGTCCCTTTACTTATTTAAGGTAATTCCGAAGGAGCTCATTACTACGGTGTGGTTAACGTGGTGGATTGGTGATGTGGTCGGAGCCTTGTTTATTCTCCCGATTGGTCTTAGCATTAAGGAAGGCAGTCTTGCAGAATTTCTAGACCGCCTAAAAGTCAGAAACTTAAAGAACGATTTTATTTTGCTCCTTTCCGCGGCGACACTTTTTGCCGCTACCATTATTCTTTCCGATCCTCAGTCGCTGAAATATCTCTTTATGTTTTTCCCTATGGTTCTGCTTTTCTCTTTAACTGAGAGTGCTTTTTTCACCTATTTTGGAAGTCTAATACTTTGTGGAATTTCCCTTTGGATTACGGCCAATGGATCAGGTCCTTTTAATTTGTCCTTATTTAATCAGAATCTCATTAACTTAGAAATCTTTTTGGCCTCGGTGATAATTACTTCTATGGGAATAATTAACTTCTTTAATATCTCCTTTAAAAATACATTTCGGTTGATCCTGATGTCCGGTTGGATTTTTTGGGGAGTTATTTTTTACAATATTCAGTCCGAACAACACCACAGTTCTGACTTTGAATTCCAACAAATTACCGAGGACATGACGGCAAAAATCAGCACTAATTTAGCTGGATACCTAGATATTATTAACGGCGCGGCCAGTTTATTTATGGCTACTCAATCGGTCACTTCTGAGGATTGGAAAACCTACGTTGACCAATTAAATTTAAATGAAAACCATCCTGGAATCCAAGGACTTGGCGTCATATTAAAAATTCCCGACAAAGAATTACTTTCATTTCAAGAAAAAAACCAACAATTCGTAGACCCTCTTTTTTCGATAAAAAACTATCCACAATGGGAAAATAAAAAAACATTGGATAATCATTTCATTATAACCTTTGTCGAACCCTTTGATATCAACAAAGCGGCACGTGGATTCGATATAGCCACTGATCCGATTCGCAAAGAAGCTGCCGAGCGAGCCATGCTAACTGGAAAACCGATCATAACCGATAGAGTGACTTTGATTACTGACGTCCAGAAGCGCGCCGGTTTTATAATTTTTGTTCCTGTATATAAAAAAGGTTTTCCCATTTCCACTGATGACGAACGAGTAAAAAACTTTTCACACTGGATTTACGCGCCCTTCATCACTGAGAACTTTCTTAAGGAAGCCTTTAACCACTATAATCGTTCCCTAATACTAGAAGTTTATGATAACCATAGTTATAGTCATGAGTCCCTGTTGTACAAGAATTCAATTGAGCCCGTAAATACTCACTACCGTCCAAAAACAGCCGAAATCAACATTGGTCAGAAGAAATTTTATTTCAAATGGTATCGCAGTCAAAATTATACAGCATCAAATGACTTTTTATCGACCTGGGTTGGCCTCATTGGATCTTTATCGGTATTGATCATAGCCTGTTTTATTTTAGATTTGTTTTTACTACAGGATAAGGCTCAGGCTATTGCAAAGAAATTAAATGATGATTTTATCATTTCGCAAAACATCATCAAGCTGCAAGAATCAAAGATTGTAGAATCTAGCAAAATGGCCTCTTTGGGTGAAATGGCCAGCAGCATAGCCCATGAAATTAATAATCCACTGGCCATCATTTCTGCAAAGGCACAGCAGTTAGAAAAAATATTTCATCAATCGCAAAATTTTGATGATAAGTTCAAAGCCTTAGAGCATACCGGTAAAATCAGAGACACTGTTGATCGGATCGCAAAGATAATAAAGGGACTGCGACAGTTTGCTCGAGATGGTGAGCATGATCCTATGCGCACAAGTTCACTTGCAGCCATCATTGAGGACACCCTTTCCTTATGTAAAGAAAAATTCCGCTCTGACGGCGTGGAAGTGACGTTGAACTTAGAATACCGTGGTGAAATTTTATGTCGGGATACTCAGATTACACAAGTTTTGTTGAATCTTCTCAACAATTCTTTCGACGCAATCAATGAATCGAAAATCAAATGGATAGATATTTCGACGACTCTGACAACTGAAGGAATAGAAATTTCTGTAACCGACAGCGGGTTAGGAATTCCAAAGGAAATTCAATCGAAGATATTAGATCCCTTCTTCACTACAAAAGAAGTGGGCAAAGGAACTGGTTTGGGACTCAGTATTTCTAAGGGCATTATAGATTCTCATAAAGGAATATTGCGTGTTGATGACAAATGTATAAATACTCGATTTGTAATCCTGATCCCACGAATTCTAAATAAATCGTCAATTAAAAAGGCAGCCTAAAATAACACTTAACATTTTCTTTGTATTTTCCGATGATCAAGATATGAAAATATACTTGCGGTCGGTATTGCTTCTAGCCCTAAGCATAGTACTAATAAACTGCGCCAGCCAACAGGTATTAATACCCATGCAATCGGCTGAACCCGAAGTTAAAAAAAGAACTGAAGTTACTCGTTATATGGCCTCAGACAGTTCGGCGGTAAATGTAGACTATTATGGAATTCAAAAGGAATTAGGAATGGTAAGGCCATCAGATTCTTTGGGATTTGAAGAAAAAAAATTTAATACCTGCGAAATAGGCTATGGTTATTCACCGACAAAGGATTGCCAAAACCAATACTTTACCGTCCTACAATTCCAGTTACTTTGCCGAGATACCGAAGGTACAATCAGTCACGCAGTGACTTCGGCACAAATGCAGCCATTATCGAATCGGACTATTCGATGGCAAATGAACGGCGTACATGGAGACCTATTAACAGATCCTTATGGATATGGTCAGATTGTTACTGTTTCTAAAAAAACTCAGACGAAGAATTACATTAAAATGATTTCGAACAACGATTTTTTATATACGAAATTGATTGAAATAAAAAGAATAGTAACACCAAGTCCTTGGTGTTACCAAATTAATTAAATTATCTACGACTAGACATGTAACCAGAAATTCTGGTCGTGCAATACATTTTGCCTTTTCGTTCTGTAGGCACTGAACTTACAAATAACTTTGAACTACGTTTACGATTTTGAAAAGTGAAGTTTTCAGTTGTATAATAGTCGCCTTTATTTTTATTTTCAGTTAATAAATAGAACTTCCTGCTAAACTCTTTTTGCGACATATTTGTTTTTTTAGCAGCAATAATTTTTGCATGCCCTGAACAAATGTTTGCCTCGGAGTAAATTCCTACGAAAAAACTTAGTAATACTGTCATAATTGCGATTATTCTCATATGTCATCCTCTGCTTTCACCAGACAGTATTTCAAGAAGCAGACTTCCACTTTTTGCATCGGCTGGATTTAACCGCATTTAAAAACCAACTTGGTGCTTTTGGAATTTTTGGCGGAGGAGGGTAAGCAACTGCCAATTCTTTTGACACTGCTTTCCGCTCCTAAAAACACATCCTTAGCCGTGGTTTTAGTGTAAAAACGCTCAGTTGATATCTTCAACTATAGATGTGACTTATTTGTCGAGTCCTGGGAACCGGCCATCAGAAAAGGTTTCCTGGCTGACCGTCTAGATTTAAGGGCATTCATACTTCTGGTCCAAACAAAACATCGCAAAACAGAGACAATGAAAACTCACAAAGGGAGTATTAATGAGTTTTGCAAAAAATCACCTGATCCTTGTTTCTTTATGTCTACAATTTTTAATTGCGCCGTTGGTTTTTGCACAGATTGAAAATTATGGTGAAGTAGATGTTGGCATCACTCGCAGCGCACGATTAACTACTGAAAATGTTCAATGGTTACACGATAACAACTTTGAAAGTATTCTGAATTTAGAAGCAGGATTGTTTACCAGCAAACCCAGCTACGTAAAAGAGGAAGCCAAGCAAGCGGACTCCTTAAGCCTTAAATTTTTTCATATCCCGTCAAATCCAATGGCCGGGCCTACTAAAGAGCAAATTGATGAAGCTCTGAGTTACATGACAAACCCAAACAATCTTCCTATATTGGTTCACTGCCATCATGGCAAAGATCGTACAGGCATGGTTATCGCCGCGTACCGAATGAAATACCAAGGTTGGAGTTATGACGAAGCAGTAAAAGAGATGAAGTCTTATGGTTTCAGCCCATTTTTTAGTTCTTGGTTGCCGCTTTTAAAAGAGTACGAAATCTAAAGAGCGTGTTTCCACTTCCTAAAAATTTCGGACTGAATGTCCAACTGAAGGGACATTAACTTATTTTCTAGAAATTTATCGACTTGAAGAAACTGAACTCCGAAGGTTTGCGAATCATGCCGATTCTGTCTGGGCATCACGTGCCTAACCACTCCTTCTAGGTTCAGTTCTCTACGATTACCAAATCGAATTACCAATTTAATTACATCATTGCTAAAAAAGAGCGGACTCGATTCCGAAAACTCCAAACGCAATCCACCTGCAGAAAAGTCCAGAACCTTGGCTTCGACCAAACCACTTGTGGTACCCCACTGAATTATACTACAACGTGCGTTTACCTCGTCAGGCAAATTTAAACGAACGTTTTTTCTTCGCTGTAAATGGAAAAGATCAGAGTTGGCATCAATCGAAATGTAATCATCGCCGAATTTCAAGACTGAATAGAAGAAATAACGTTCAGTGCCCAGTGTGAAATAGATCACTTTCAGTTCATTGAGATCGCCCTCAAACTGGCCCGCACTTCCGTCACAAGAGAGCAATCCATTTTCAATTTTTTTGACAGGAACACGTAATACGCTTTCTTCAGCATTCTTAATAATAAGTTCGGCATTGGCCGTGACTAACGCCGAAAGAATTCGTTTTTTTTCTGAAGGTATTTTTATTTGTTGAAACACACCTACTTTTCGGCAAACGCCAAAATTTAATAAGCAAATTCAGAAACTCGCCCTTGGTCTGGTTGACATAGGTCCAAAATGGTTTTGAATGTAGTCTAAATAACTTTCTGAATGCTAAAATAATTGAAAACAAATAAGGAGTTAATGTGAGTCTCTATTCTTCAAAATTTTACTACTTTTCGATTGTCCTCGTTTTAATGTTGTTACAGACAACGGGCTGTACAAGTTCATCAGATAGAGCCCCCGCTGCAGATCAAAACGGCAGAGAATTTTTGCAAGAGATGAATACCTACTATCACGGTAAACTAGAAGAACAATTGATTAAACAAAATTTAAATCGAGAGGCCGCTAACAATAACCGCAAAGGTGATTCGGGAGGCGAGACATCTCCAGAAGCCTATCGACTTGCAGTTGAACGGTATAATTCCCTGTCAGCAAGTAACTTAGGCCTTAAAAATCAAATAGAAAGACAATTGAATCAGTATCCAATTAATTATTCAAACAGTGAATTAGACCCGGGCTTCCTATTTAACGGAGCCAAATTCTTACAAGGCGTAGACCGTTTAGGAATCCCAAGTCTAGAGAAATTTAAAAAAGATAATGGCAAAATTAGCCGATTTTACGCCTTGGATGGTGATCTTTATTCCGACTATGCCGTCGAAATCGAAAACTTACTACCACCCCTACAAGGCACTGACCGAGAAGAATCGCGCCGTCTTAAAACCAGATTGCAGTGCGATGCCGAATTCCAAGTCAAAAACACTTTGTTCTCAAAACCCAAGTCGGTGACCGAACAGGAATTTTTCTTGTACGGAAGGCCGTCTAAATCTAAAACCTTTATTGCACTCTCTAAGGGCGTGACTAACTGTCAGTTGGAATTTAAAGATTTCGATGATCGCAGTGAAGGATATCCTTATGGAATCAATTTAAAAACTACTACCTCAGTTTACCCATTTGCAGCAAAGTTAAAAAAGACAGTGCACCCCTGTCTTCTACCAAAATTTGAACAAAACAACCCAGCCCTCTTCTACCTAAGCGCCAACTTCGACCATCTTACTTGCAATGTAAAGTTAGATTCATACGACTACATTTACAGCTCACAAAAGGCTTTCAGTAAGAAGTTTAGTATTCTAATGGGACAATCGATTACGCCCGAAGAAATTCAAAATCTTCAGTTTAAAGAAAAAATTGCCGAGAAATTGCCAAAATTTGATATGATCATTATTTCTTCTTTATTCTTCAGAAATGACTATTTCGGAAATACCTTGGCAAACATATTAAAATTTCATGCTGATCATGGCACGATGATCCGAATTTTAGTACCGGTACCAACGACGCTTGAAAAAGACTTCTTGATGCTAAATGAATTAGAGGCCTACAGTTCTAACGTCAAAATCCTCTATTACAAATTTGCTGCCAATGACTTTAGTGATGGAAACGTTTTAGATAAACTACACCGGGTAAACCATACAAAAATTTTGTTAACCTATTCTGCCACTGATCATTCGTTAAATAATCTTATTACTGGTGGCCGAAACATACGCGATGCTTGGATTTTTGAAGAAGCTCCCGACTTTAAAAGCTATCCGGGTTTTGTTCAGTACAAAGAAGGCGAAGAACCTTTCTTGCACTACAAAGATACCGAAATATTCATTAAATCGACTCCTTTTGTGGAGCAAGTCGCTTCGCAGATGTTATCCCTGTTTAATATTCGTGAAGATGATATGCGAGCCCGTTCAACGACAGTTACTTTTAATATTCCTAAAAACGAAGCTGACGCTGCCGATTTTGTTAAAAGTTTGGAAACCGAAACTTATGCGCGACATATCGTTTCCGTCCCTTTTGCTGATGAAAAAAATCTTGAAAATTTCTATATGGCAATGATTGCTTCAGCAAAGCAAAGTATCGAAATTTCGACTCCCTATTTTTTCCCAACAGATAAAATCAAGACGGCACTAGAGGCTGCCAGTAAAAACGGCGTAAAAATCACGATTCTAACACGAATGGATTTATCAAATGACGTAACTATCCTGAGAAGTTCAGCCGAAACGGCAAATAACAAGGCCATCAACTGGGCACTGGCCAACAACATTGAAGTTTTTATCTGGGCTGATCCAAAGTCTTTGGTACATGCAAAACTAATGCTTTTAGATAATTCGGTTACATTTATTGGAACCGCAAATTTAAACGGACGAAGTTTTATTCATGATTTAGAAAGTGGTACTTTGGTGGCTAGCAAAACATTTGCCAATAAAATTTCCGAAACATTTAGTTTTTACAAAAATGGTAAAGACTCTTACAAGGTAACAAAGCCGGTTCCGGTCAAAAAGTTAGACGGACTACTTCTAAAGATTTTCAACGATTACTTTTAATCGCTGCGCGGAAAAGCCTAGCGAGCTTAGCTCGCGGGCTAGACATCGCCGACCAGTAGGAGGCGAAAAGCCTAGCGAGCTTAGCTCGCGGGCTAGACATCGCCGACCATTAGGAGGCGAAAAGCCTAGCGAGCTTAGCTCGCGGGCTAGACATCGCCGACGCCTTAGGCTGCCCTCGCACCTTTTTTATTCGCGTAAATAATCGTCCTGATATCTTATGATGTCATCTTCACCGAAGTAACTTCCCAGCTGCACTTCTACGAACTCCAAAGGGCCGCCACTGGAATTTCGAATACGATGTTTGGACTTCATAGGTATTTTAACATAACTTCCCGGGCGCACCGGAATCACTTGATCGTTCAGCACAACCTCACCAGAGCCCTTGGTAATTATCCAATGCTCTTCCCGTTTTCCATGCGACTGATAGGAAATTTGCTGACCTTCGTCCACAGTGATCAGTTTTGACTTAAAAGTATCTGAATCCTTCAAAATATCAAATCGCCCCCAAGGGCGCTCTTCAAAACGATGTTCTTCAACCACTTTTTTGTGGTCAGATTTTTTTAATCGTTCAACAATACTTTTAACTTTTTCTGAGGAACCCTTTTTTGAAATTAGCAAAGCGTCTTCAGTATCAACGACGATCAAATCATCAACATCAATAAATGAATAAGTCTTATTACTTAATGGCAGAACAAAATTATTCGTCGAGTGAATATCCACAGTTTCAATTTTATTTTTACCTGATTGTTCGTAGACACTAGCTACGGCATCCCACGATCCCACATCACTCCATTCGGGTTGGCAAGGAACACACAGCAACTCATCTTGAGTTAAGTGCTCCATAATTGCGTAATCGATAGATATGGTTGGAAGTTTCATGTAAATCGCTTGCAGATTGGAAAGATCGGGCTTTAACCCTTCGAACAAATCCCATATTTGCGGACAATATTTTTCAAACTTTTCAATCATAGTCGACACTTGAAAAACAAAAATTCCCGCATTCCAAAAATAAGATCCAGCAGCTAGAAACCGCTGCGCCACCTCTAGCGTCGGCTTCTCGTGAAACTTTAAAACAGAATGTGAAGACAAAGGGCCCTTGTAGGTGTAAGGCGTTTTATCGGTTTGAATATAACCATATCCAGTAGCGGGTTCGGTGGGTTTCAATCCCAACGTTACAATTTTTTTATCGCGCGCACAAGTTTCTGCCAATTCAACCGCTTGTAAAAAAACATCTTCTTTTAAAATTAAATGGTCTGCTGGAAAAACACCAACAATCTCATTTTCCTTGTGCTGATTTTGCAACACTTTACACAATAGCGCCATTGCCGGAGCGGTATTTCTACCAGCTGGTTCATAGATAATCTGTGACTTTTCGAACCCACACTGACGTGCCTTTTTGATGGTAAAATCCCTCAGGATCTTCGAAGTCAAAATGATGGGCTGCCCAAGTTTATTTAATCGCTTTAGAGTTTTATTTTGCAAAGGTTCATCGAACAATTCGGTAAATTGTTTGGGAAACTTCTCTCTAGAAAGTGGCCAAAGCCTGGTTCCGCTTCCACCTGACATAATCACCGGTAACATAAATACCTCTTTTAGCCTTGAATTATAGTCTTATAATGCAGCTCATATCAAATGACTTTTCATCCTTTTCGTTCTGTAATAGGTGAAGTATAAGAAAT
>JAYSSX010000362.1:0-2703 GCA_043720315.1 Pseudobdellovibrionaceae bacterium
GCTGAAATTTTGCGAGATCTTAAAGACATTTCGGCTGACGTATTATTAATCGTAGCTGAACATCACGAAAATGCCCAAGGCACAGGATTTCCAAAACGAATTAGGGATATTAAAATCAGTCCTTTAGGTCGTGTCGTTGGACTTTCTGATCATTTTGCAGAATTGCTTTTCAATCCGGTAGAGCCGTCAAGAAACAACACTGCGGATGAAGCCATTAATTTTATCGAAAATATTTTAGGCCAGCCTTATAACAAGCAGACCTTCCAAGCGTTGAAAAAGATCATCAACAAACAATTTTTTATAGAGAAGCAGAAAGCCTCATAGCTGAGGCTTCAAAATCCAGCCTGATTGCTCTTAACGACAACCCACCGCTCGCACCCTACAGTTATCTACTAGTATAGGTGCCAACACTCGAAGTTCACCTTCATAAGGTTGAGTCGTCTGAAGTTCTAACAACTTCAGCACCATCGGGTAAACGTGAATATTATCAAAACGATCGATGGTCATCCCTTTTTTAAACTGCCTGCCATTCGCTATAAACAGCCCATGCAGCTCTTCATCCTTAGAAGCGTCCCAACCATGGGTGAAAGGATTCGCACGTAATACAGCGTCTCTGACTTCTTTGCTGGCCTCTAATTCAAACCGGTGCGAATATCCCATATAAACCCCTGGTGCCCCTAGCACTACCAGATCACCCCGACGATCAACATCGTTCATTCCCCATTCAGCCGGCAACTCATTCGCACGGTAGACTTTAAATCCACCATCAGTTGCCGCCATTGTTTCTAGTTCTTTGTATGCCGGCTCGATCAAACTATCGTCGTCCGTATAAAAGTACATTAAGGCGCCACTACCGCTATTTGTAAATCCTTTGAGGGATTCTACAGCCGTCAGATCGACTCGTCGCTCGACTTTTTTCATTCCATGATCGGAAACAACTACGATCTCAATATCTTCTTTTTGTTTATCAACAAAGGCTTTCAGTCGTGCCAAATGTCCATCAATTTCTAAAATGGAAGCTTTCGTTTCTGCGGCATCAGGTCCGTATTTATGTCCCATTGAGTCGACATCAGAAAAATAAAGTCCAATAAAATGAGGTCGTTTCTCTACAGGCAACTTTAACCAATCAATCACCTTGTCAACGCGCTCACCATTTGGAACTCCGTCTTTATAGGGCATGATGTAGGTTGAAGTAGTCTCTTCGATTTTCGCCTCTGAACCCACCCAAAAATAAGTAGCGGCCAACATTCCGGATTTTTCAGCCGTGATCCACAAAGGTTCAGCGTGATACCAAGAGCCATTATTCACCGAGGATGTATCAGTCATACCATAAGTTTTTTTAAGTTTTTCATCATAAAAAAAGTTTCCAACGATTCCATGGCTTCCTGGGCGTCGACCTGTGACCAGAGAGATGTGATTGGGAAAAGTTAATGAAGGAAAACTAGGAATAATGCCTTTGGACTTAACTCCCGTTTTTGCCCATTCTGTTAACGTGGGCGGAGTGTACTTTTCTAAATAGTCAGACCTAAACCCATCAATCGAAATCATGATCACATAGGGCTTAATTCTTTGCTCCGTGGTGTTCACTTTACCTTGAATTTTTGATGGCGGAATAACGGGTGTACCTACAACGTGCGTAGCTTTGGTACAGGATAAAGTCACCGTAGCGATAAGAATCGAAACAATTTTTAGTAGTTTGTTCACTATTAAATCCCCTTTTTTAAAAATGAATTAAGATAAGTTAACAATAATTCACACTTCTTCAATCACCTTGTTTTTTATGACGGTGGCTCCCGAAACTAAACTGGATTTATGTTGTTTTAAATGATAGCCATACAAGACATTGGATTTACACGACTTTTTAGGGACATACATTAGGAAAACAAAAACCTGACGGCGTATCTTAACCTAAAAATAATCGATTTTCGATCGTCATTTCCGGCAAAATACAAAAATGAAAAGAATTTAGATGTCCTTAAATTCTTTGAGTTTACACCTGTTTTCATCTATATATCCTATGCTTATCAGCATAACCAAATGTCAGGAGATTTAGAAATGAAGTCATTAGTTTTGATCCTTAGTTTTTTTGTCGGTTTGTTAATTAGTTACGTAGCCAACGCTTTTGAATTGCCAGTCGAATATAAAATTCATCAATGGAAGACAGGCGAAGTTATTGGAATGTCCATCCTAGCCGAAGACACAACAGCTATGTTTTACGAAGCAGCCACCGCTTCTCGCTACAGCCATATCGGAATGGTATTAGTAGAAAATGGTCAAGTGAACGTGGTCGAAGCCATCAAACCTCAAGCCCGCATCTCTACTTTAGAGGCTTTTCTTTCTCGCGCAGGAACTGATGCTAAATCATTATCTTTGCAGGCAACTGTTTTAGATTTACGCAATGACCTTACTTTAGGCGAACAAGCCAAAGTCATTGAAGTGGCCCACCAATTGGTAGATAAACCAACTTTGTTTAACGAAAAGGTAGTTTTAGATCTGGTAAATATGAATGCCGCTGAACTAGTTTATTTCATTTTTAAACAAGTTAACCGTGACGTAGGAACTATTGATAAAGTCAGTGATATCAATCATCGCGCTTTCGCTGGAGTTGTTTGGGAACTGTTCCAACAAACGGGATTGGCGATCACTCTGGATAGTCCTGTACTAACGCCGATGAGTATAGTTATTTCTCCCGCATTAGTACCC
>JAYSSX010000363.1:0-2068 GCA_043720315.1 Pseudobdellovibrionaceae bacterium
AATGAATATTTTGCTGTGATGGTGTCTACTATTAATAAGTATAACGGTGTCGTGGACAAATTCATTGGTGATGCGATTATGGCCGTTTGGGGTGCCCCCCACTCTTCAGATAAAGACACCGAAAATGCCTTACGTGCCTGCGTGGAAATGCGCAAAGGCCTTGAGAAGTTAAATATCAAACGACAAGCGCGCGGAGATGTCCCTATTTTAATCGGAATGGGATTGCATTCGGGCCGCGCAATTTCTGGCACCATTGGATCATCTGACCGAATGGAATATACAGTCATCGGAGACACGGTGAATATGACCTCACGAATTGAAGCCTCTACCAAGTCATTTGGAACAGATTTATTAGTCAGCGAAGCTGTGGTCGAAAAAGTAGGAGAAAAATTTCTTACTGATTACGCCGGATCTGCAGAAGTTAAAGGAAAAACCGAGCCACTAAAATTGTTTAAGGTTCGCGGTTATGTGGACGAAAATGGTGCTCCGGTGGAAGTAATCACGCCATGGTCGGAATATGCTGCTGGCAAAGACGACAAAATCAAAATTGCAGGGTAAAAAAAAAGAGAGCTGGTCGGCTCTCTTTTTTCTCTAATATTTAAATTAAAACAAAAATTCAAATTAAAATAATTTGCACTCGTTGATTACTTTTTTAGATTCTTCGTATGATAAAGCCAATGCTTCCAAAATCACACCCGAATTCATTGGAACTGATTTTGTGTAAAAGTTTGCGCAATTTTCGATTACTACGTTTTGTAAATCAATAACGTGAGTGATTGGCAAACAAGTTTTTGTATTTAAACTCCATGCCTTAAATAACATATTCATTGTGTTTGCTAAAGATTGTACTTGAACTGCGTTGTTACAAACTAACAACCATTGTGCTTCTAAATTTACGTTTTCCTTTTGGATAACGTGAACTTTTTCAGCGGATTCATTTAAACTGTCTAAAATGATTAATGCGCCTTCAGAAATTTTAGGTACATCAAATAATGTGTTTAAATTGAACTGCGCTTTTGCTGCGAAAGAAAATAATAACGTGACTAATACTAATGCTTTTTTCATAAATACCCCTTGTTTAATGGCTATTGCATATTACAGAGGTTTTAAAAAGCCAATTCAATTCTAAACTTGCGGCCGCCTGCCTTAAAGAACTGTGAAGTTAATTCAACCGATCCTAAGAGTTCCCTAAGGAACATCAGGCATTACCGATAGGGCTCAATCCGTAATCCTGTCATGATAAACGAGCTTTCGCCAAACTGATGCTTTTTCGAATGGATTTGAAGTTTTCCAACCACCCATATCGGGCCAAACTGCGCCTCGGTTTTTACAGAAGCGTCCATGTCGATCAAAACCATTTGATTCGGAGGCGGTGGTGGCACATGAATACAGGCCTGAGGGGTAGGAACCAATAAAAACTCGGTTACGGCCTGCTGGCTGTCCTCTAAGGGAACCATAAATCCCGGGATCTTTACCATCATTCCATCAAATTTTTTTAGACTTTCAGGCCCAATACCGGTGATATAATCAAATTCGCCAAGATCTTTCCAAGTCACTTCGGGAACGCCGCTGATACCCAGTCCCGCTTTTTGCGTGAAAATATAATAACCTATCGAAGCCGCCACGAAAAAAACTA
Source organism: Pseudobdellovibrionaceae bacterium (assembly GCA_043720315.1). Lineage (GTDB taxonomy): Bacteria > Bdellovibrionota > Bdellovibrionia > Bdellovibrionales > Bdellovibrionaceae > JAYSSX01. Next base: position 1,637 of record JAYSSX010000363.1, read on the forward strand.
ATGATAAAATGGCCACTCGTTTCTTATTCATAAATCCTCAACAATCCATGCTTGAGCCCGGTTGAAGCTTGCCATACAAACCCAAAAAAGTTAAACCAATAATAACCACTTTTTAACCGGAAAAGATTCTATGAAGTTGCAACCCGTTAGAGGCACCCAAGATTACACACCTGATGTTTGTCAGTCGTTTCGCTGGATTGACCAAACGGCCTTGCAATTGGCGCAACGATACGGCTTTGAAGAGTTTGACACCCCTATTTTTGAATTCTCTGAGGTCTTTCACCGTACTTTAGGCGAAACTTCAGACATGGTTTCCAAAGAAACCTATAATTTCAAGGACAGAGGCGACGAAGCTTTAACTTTGCGTCCTGAAGGAACAGCTGGAATAGCCCGTGCCTTTATCACTGGTGGAATGGCGCAGAACCTTCCGTT
>JAYSSX010000364.1:0-2517 GCA_043720315.1 Pseudobdellovibrionaceae bacterium
TTTGCCCCTTGGACGCAGTATCTAGCTCGTCGTTGGTGCGAATATCAATTCGGAATGGATTCTCACTATGTTTCGGCATTAAGTTTTATGCATTTTTGGCGCGAAAATAAAGGTTTCTTTCCGGAAAGCCAATTGCAAGTCAGTGGTGGAAATATTTTGCTACTGGAAGCCTTGTTCGAAAGAATTTCCGGTTTAGTGCCTGATAAAATTGTTAAGTTAAAACATCGGCTGGTGGCCGTAGAACGGAAAGAAAGGGGCTTTCGCCTGACTTTTGATTTAGATGGTCAAACCGTTCAACAGGATACTCAATACGTAATTTGTGCGTTACCCTTTTCAGCTTTAAGAGAAGTTGATGGAATTGAAAACATCGGCTTTGGACGAAATAAAAATCAATTGATTCGCGAAATGAATTATGGATTTCATTCCAAGATAGTCTACGGATTTAATAAATATTTTTGGAAAGAATTAAAACAAAAATCATTTGATTCCGTAGTGACTTCTTTGGAAACTCAAAATTTCTTTAGCTACCAGGCTACTTCGCCTCTATTTCGAAATAAAAATGCGCCGGTTCTAACTAGTCTTTTAGGTGGTGAGGCTGGGTTAAAGGGTGGTACGCATAGTATCGATCAGGGCCTGCGGGATTTGGCAAATTTAAGCGGCGACTATAAGGCTGATATGCAAAATTCCTACATCCACAATTGGACAAGGACGGGTTCTTATAAAGGAAGCGTCAGTTTTATGAGTCAGGGTCAGTATTATCGCTTTGGGCAGGTAGCTTCGCAGCCTGAATGTGGAGGGTTATGGCAGTTTGCTGGCGAACACACGAGTCAAAACTTCCAAGGTACCATGAATGGCGCTGTTGCCAGTGCTTCAGAGGCCGTTAGAAATCTTTTAGCCGTTCAAAAACAAATAATTTAGCTTTAAGTCTTATTCGGAATCAGTTATACAGATTGCATGAAAACGAAAACAACTTTAAAGTCGCGCAGTTCAAAACGCTCTGTTAAAACAACTTATTCTACTCAAGAAATTTTATCCAAAGTTCGTCCTACTCCTATGATTAAGAATGGGCTTAGTGACGATGAAAAAATTGGTAAAATTACTGATCTTTTTACTGAAATACTAGAGACTTTGGGGTTAGATTTAAAGAACGACAGTTTGAAAGAAACCCCAAAACGAATTGCAAAAATGTACGTTCGGGAAATATTCAGTGGTTTGTCAGAACATAATTTTCCAAAGATGACTTTGATCGATAATGAAATGAATTACGATCAAATGGTGATTGTTCGTGATATCGAAGCCTTAAGTGTTTGCGAGCATCATTTTCAAACTATTGATGGCATTGCGACGGTGGCTTACATTCCTAATAAAAAAGTAATCGGACTTTCAAAAATCAATCGTGTGGTGAATTATTTTTGCCGCCGGCCTCAAGTCCAAGAACGTTTGACCAAACAAATAGCTGACTGTTTGCAATTGGTTTTAGAGACAAATAATGTGGCGGTACATATTAATGCTAAACATTACTGTGTGATCGCTCGTGGAGTGCAGGATAATGGTAGTACCACTTCCACATCTGATTTACGCGGTGAATTTAAATCAAATCCGACCACTCGAATGGAATTTTTGAACTTACTTAAGTAGTTTTAGGAAAAGTAATCGGATCAAAACTTACTTAAGTTGTTTACTGATAATCTCGTAAGTATTCGAGCTTAATCCCGATCTCTCAAGTCGTTCCAATTGTTTTTGGACTTTTGCACTTTGATTGATGTCTATCTTTTTCCAAATGTCGAAGCAACCAGCGACTCTAGCCGCCACCTGGGGATTCAATTTATCGATCTCAATTAATTTATCCGCCATAAAGGTATAACAATCCTGATCCGGAGAATGGAAACGGGTTAGGTTATCTCCGAATCGGGATAATAGGGAATAAACTCGGTTAGGATTTTTAATATTAAAGTCTTTATGTTCACTGAGTTTTACAACTCGATCAAAAGTTTCTGGATGATTGCTGAGGGCCTGCATACCAAACCATTTATTTAACACTAAACTATTACTTTCAAAGCGTTGGTAAAACTGTTCGATGGATTTCTGCCGAAGGCCCGGATAGTTTAGCATAACGGCCGCGGCGAACAGATAATCCGTCATGTTTTTGGCCGTTTCAAATTGCTGTTCCAATAACTTTTGTCCGTGAGCAGTTACGGCCAGATAGTAAAGACAGCTGTTTTTTAAATTACGTGATCCCATATTGTGCGAGCTGAACTCATTAGGAATTTCTTTTTGTAATGATTGGTAAATCAACAGCAATCCATCTTGATTTGCATTACACAAAGCCTTTTTAATGATCTGTCTAGCTAAGTCATATGAGCGCGACTGAAATCGGTTTCTCTGCAATAGAAAATAACTGTCGGTGGGGATTTCCAACATTAAACTTTTTGCATAAGCCGTCATTTGACTGTCGCTTAATGTGGATTGAGAAAAATCTTTCAAAGCTGATAATTCAGTGGAAAATGAGTCGGAATC
>JAYSSX010000365.1:0-3495 GCA_043720315.1 Pseudobdellovibrionaceae bacterium
ATCGAGCCTAAAACGGTCATTTGACTAGAATAAATAAACATCAAAGCAATAGTCAGAAGTGAATACAGCGAGTTCCCGGCAATGATGGTCTTTAACCAAATAGGTTTGTAATTGGCAATTCGCCATCGACAAGTCAGCGAATAGCCGGCAAAAATCACCGCAACCGTCGCCAACCCATGCATAACTCCGACGGGCATACCAATCAGGTCATAGTAAAGTGGGTGCGGCAAAACGTAACCTAACATCAAGGCGCTGACTAAAGCGCCGATTCCATCTAATAAAAATAAAGAGTTTTTAGTAAAGGACAAAAACGGACGCCCCTTCTAAAAGAATTATTCAGGATCTTCTAGGTAAGTGTAACCTGATAAGCCTTCTTCATAGTGTTTAATCAACAATTTGGCTTCTTGTTTGGTGATAGTACCTTTATTAATGCTATCTTCAGCGGCAGCGCGAACACTGTCTACCATATTGTAATGGCGGTACTGAACGTAACTTAATACTTCAGTCACAGTATCACCAGGAATGTAATGGTCTAAAGTATAACCCGTTTCATTGATAGAAACGTGAACCGCATCGGTATCACCAAATAAGTTATGAAGATCACCTAAAATTTCTTGGTAGGCTCCGGTCAAGAAAACGCCCAAGTAATAAGGTTGGTTCGGTAACAACTTATGAACGTGAAGCGTTTTTTTAGTTTCGCCGGTTTCTGTGCAAATAAATTTTTCTAATTTGCCGTCAGAATCACAAGTCAAATCCGCCAAAGTCGCTTGCAAATTGGGTCTTTCGCTCAGGCGGTGAATAGGCATTACGGGAAACAATTGCCCAACCGCCCAAGAATCGGGGATCGATTGGAATACCGAAAAATTACAAAAGTAGGTGGAACATAATTCTTGCCCTAAGGCTGACAAAATATCCTCACAATCTTCACCGACTTGTCTAGCAATGTCGATCATCTTAGTAGCGATAGTGAAGTACATACTTTCGGTCCAAGCCCTTTGAGCCAAAGTCAAAACACCGTAAGTAAATAATTGTAAGGCTTCATTTTTAGCTTGGGTTAAGTCATTAAAACATTCGTTGATATTATCTTTGTTCACTTTTTCAAAGATATACTGCATGTCTTTCATAACTGGATGATCGGACTTATTCGCCGGTCTTGGTGGTTCAGTTCTAGTCAGATCATTTTCGCCCATAACGTTGAATACTAAAATCGAGTGATGGGCCACTAAAAACCGGCCGCTTTCGGTCACGATATCAGGATGCGGAACATTTTTTTCATCGCAAAGACTTTGCAAGGCAGATACAACGTCATTGGCATACTCTTGTTCGCTGTAATTGATCGAACTATCGCTTCTTCCTGTACCGTCGTAATCCACACCTAAACCGCCACCTACGTCGATGTATTTCAATCCCGTAGCGCCAGCACTGTATAATTCAGTGTAAAAACGAACGCCTTCTTTTAATGAAGATTTTAAATTTTGAATCATCGGAACTTGCGATCCGATATGGAAATGAACCAACTGAAGGCAATCCATCATGTTTTCTTTTTGCAACAGCTCTAAGCCATCCATGATTTCAGCACAAGTTAATCCAAATTTAGAACGAGCACCGCTGGAATCCACCCATTTACCCGCACCTTGGGCATTTAATTTTGCTCGAAAACCGATATTTGGTTTGGTGTTTAATTTTTTTGCGGCCTGAATGATTAATTTAATTTCTTCATATCTATCAACCACAATAATGGTTGTTTTGCCTAATTTTTGCGAAAGAATTGCGGTTTCAATGTATTCGGTATCTTTAAATCCGTTACAAATAATCAAAGCTTTTTCGGTATTCATCAAAGCCAAAACCACAAGAAGCTCTGGTTTACTACCGCACTCCAAACCCATTCTTTGGCCACGTCCATGTTTCACTAGTTCTTCAACCAGATGTCTTTGTTGGTTTACTTTGATCGGATAAACGCCGCTATACTGGCCTTTATAAGAATGTTCACTGATAGCCTTGGCGAAACAAGAATTGATCAATTCTACTCGGGCCTTTAAAATATCAGGAAAACGAATCATGATAGGAACACGGATTCCACGATCCGTTAAATCTTGAGTTAATTCATGTAAATCAACTTGTGGTCCGCTAGTCCCATTCGGAGTGATGCTAACATTGCCGCTGTCATTGATTCTAAAGTAACCGTTTCCCCAAGCATTAATCCCATAGATCTCAGCACTTTGATTTGATGACCAATTTGACATCAGCGTAATTCTCCCAAGCCAGCAAACGTTTTTTGCTGAAAAATTATTTACTTATTTAAATAACATTTTTTGGCCTGGGATCAAATTATTTCACAATTAAATTTAATATTTTTCCGGATTTATAAATAATCTTGTCGGGAGCCTTGTCGCCAACTAGGTTTTTCACCGCAGCCACCTGCAAAGCCAGGCTGACAGCGGTTTTTTCATCGGCATCGACGGCAATTTCAATTGTACCGCGCATTTTGCCGTTGACTTGAACACCCATTGTGACGTGATCGTCGATGATTTTTTTAGGATCAAACGTAGGCCAAGCACTGGTCGAAACCAATTCCTTTTCACCTAATATCTGCCATAACTCCTCTGAAATATGCGGAGCCATAGGCATCATCAATTGAGTAAGTACTTTAATGACGGAAAGGGGACGCTCGTTTAATTTGTAAAGTTCGTTCACTAAAATCATCATCGCGCTGACCGCTGTATTGAGACTTAAATTTTCGATATCTTCCGAAACCTTTTTGATTGTTTTATGAGTCAATTTCTCTAATTCGGCAGAAGGGGCTTTATCTTCGGCCAAACTTTGGCCTTGTTCATTAACAACTAATCGCCAAACGCGGTCCAAAAATCGACGCACACCTTCGATGCCGGTTTCACTCCAAGGTTTGTCTTTGTCCATCGGACCCATAAAACAAATGTAGGCACGCGCAGCATCGGCACCAAAATTTTCGCGTAAATCATCGGGACTAACGGTATTGCCACGTGATTTTGACATTTTTTCGCCGTCTGGTCCTAGGATCATCCCTTGGTGAGCTAATTTTTTGAAAGGCTCGTCGTAGGAAGTTAAACCAACGTCAAAAAGAACTTTTTGCCAAAACCTAGCATACAATAGATGTCCTACGGTGTGTTCGGGACCGCCAACATACAAATCGACAGGCATCCAATATTTCTGGGCTTCAAAACTAAAAGCTTCATTGGAATTCAAGGGATCTGTGTACCTTAAAAAGTACCAAGAAGAGCCAGCTGAACCAGGCATAGTGTCAGTTTCGCGACTTCCCACTTCGTTGGGTAAGCCGTATTTGCCACCTTGGAACTTAACCCAATCAGCATTTTTTGCTAAAGGGGCCTCGCCATTTTCAGTGGGTTCATAGTCAGCCACTTCAGGTAATACCACAGGCAACTCTTCCACTGGTAAGGTGGTCAAACCAGCTTTAGGAAAATGAACAACGGGAAAGGGCTCACCCCAGTAACGTTGACG
>JAYSSX010000366.1:0-4984 GCA_043720315.1 Pseudobdellovibrionaceae bacterium
AGGGCTTTTCCAGAACTTATTGAATCGGATTAATCTAAATTTGGAAATTCCAATTGGGATTCCGGTGCGTAAACTGCGCCTTCAAAACGCCAGTCATAGCCAAAAGCCTTTTTGCGAAACCCATACCCTGTAGTGCAAGGCTTTCGTAAACAGACTGAGCTAGTTGTTTTTTTTTAAAAGGGCAGGCCAAGGCATCCGAGTTCTACGTAAGCTGGGCAAAGGCGGGGGCTGTTAAAAACATTCCTTGGGACTTGGCCCATTCACCAATACTGGGCCCAGCATATTTTTTTTACGAACCAAACCTGCGGGAAAAAAATCCATCAAAATTAAATCCAGGTTTATATGGCTGCGGCCTGGAGTTTGGTTCAACGAATTTAGTGTAAGGCGATGGCGATTTTTCAATATTCTACTTGATTCTTGATGCCAGAAAATTAGAATACCTTATTACAAAAGAAAAGGACTATCCATGAAATCTCTACTAATACTTTTATGTCTAAGCTTTACTTTCATTTCATCTTGGTCAATGGCCGCGGAAGTGGTTCTGTCAAAAAGTCAGTTCATTGACTACATGAAAACAGCGCTTCCCAATGCTTTTTGCGCAGAAAAACAATATTTTCGTAAATGTTTTAAAGTCACTGAAGATGTTTGTCTTAGCGAAGCTATGCGCGCAACAAAAGTTTGTATCTTGTCTATGGAAGGTGAAATGCCGGAAAAGTTTCATCAACCTAAAGATGGTGCTGATTGGGGAACTAAAATGGGAACGTGCGCCGGTACCAATTATGAGGTCAGTTTGACCAAGTCTAAAATAGATTCAGCCGATTGCAAAGATCCGTCGAAATGGAAATAGTTCTATTTAATTCTTCTGACATGAAACTTTAGAGGCCTCACAAAATGAAATCGCCGTTTGGTCCCGGCATTTTGCAACGGCCTCAGTTCGGGCCAAACTTTCGGATTTACCTGTCCCGTAGACTCTTTTTCCATTTGCGCCAACGATGGTGCAACTAAAAGTCTCAACGACTTTTGGCGTACCAGTAGAGTAATCTATCGCCACTGTGCCATTGGTATTTTGTTTGGTTGGATCAATGACTTTGATGCCTGTACAAGCAGTGAAAAATAATACGACGACACAGTATAAAATAATTGCTTTCATTGTGGTACCTACATTGAAATTGGGATGCCATCGAATAAAAATCCTATGGTGAAATAAGGCCCCGATAAATCAATTGAAGAAATATTACCATTAAGAGTGCCTGTCTCTTTAAAGTCTGACAACTTTTGACTGTCGTAACCAGCTTCCATTAAAAAGTGATATTTACCACTTCCTATTGATACGCCAATACCACCCATAGAATAGGAAGAACCTTGTTTGGTCATAGATCCATCTTGAGTTGCTGACTTGATTTCATATTTTGAGTTGCCAATGCCGACGCCTAAAACGGCATCGACATTAAAAATATCGCCCTTGTAAAATAGATAACGTCCTATCGCTGCCATAATATCTTGATCAATCGCCACACGGTAGTCAGTGACTGAACTACCATTTACCTCGTCTTGCGAGATCACGCGCTTTGCGTACCGTAACCCAGCATTGAACCGATCTGAAAAAGGAAAAGTAATTTCAACTCCAAATGAATTATTGAGTGTAGCCTCTTTAAGACTTTGCGCTGTTAGGTCGGTATTTAATTCTTCTGGTTTAGTTTGGGTTGAACCTAAAAACAGCCTGGCTTTTCCCATTTTGCTTTCAGCAAAGCTATCGAAGGAAAAATAAATAAGACAGAAAAAAATAATTAAGGCGCCTATTGATTTTAGCAAAATGCACTCCTAGGTTGTCTTTTTATTCTGATGGACGACAGAAGCATCGGTCAACAGAATCAGTAACGGTACCCGGACCGGAGAAAATCTTAACTTTAATTTTCGGTTATTGAGTAGGGGCTGTCGCTTCTGTTCTGATTTCAGAATGGCCAATCATTCCACCTAAGTAGTTAGTGCGGCCGACCACAGTCAATGCCCAAAAATTAACGACAAAGATAAAAATCATATAGGGTTTGGGAACGGCATTTTTTTTAATAGAATAATACAAACCACCAGCGGCAACTAAGGCAGTAACAATCGTCGAGATTAATGCAAAATCTCCGGCCTCTTCGTGTTCATGGATAAGTTCTTTTTGGAAATTCGGGAGTTCACGCAAAAGATGTTCGGCTGGTTCGCCAGTTAGGTAAGTCGCAGTTCCGACGATTCCGCCAACAAATAAAACTCCTAACGCCAAACGCAGAATGCTTTCATTGCGTTGCAGTTTTGCAATGATTAAAATTATAAATCCAAAAAGCAACGTCGTTAATGGAAAGTGATTTAGCAATAAGTGGACATGGGCTGCATTCATTTAAACTCCTATTTCCGGTGCTGGGCTTTTCCCACGCTTAAATTTTAATCGTTTTAAAATGTCCTATGCAATAAAAATTTAATTGGATAGAAGGAGTGCAACACGAAGAACAGCTATTCTTAATAAACTGATAAAAGCGAATTTTCTCAACCTCACCACTTTAATAATTAAATATGAGGTTGTTTGAACTTGCCAATGATGTTCTAATAATTTCTATGAAAAACTATGAAGTTAAAACGGAAATTCAGATTTCGGCGCCACCATCTAAGGTTTGGTCAGCTTTAATCAATTTTAATCATTGGAAGGACTGGAATCCAACAGTCAGTGCGGCGTCGGGCGAAGCGGCTGTCGGATCGGTGCTTAGTTTTACAATGCAGTGTGAAGGTCCAAGGAACGGCTCCAAGTATTCTCCGACGGTGACAGAAATCAAAAAAGACAATTCGCTTCGATGGCATGCAAAAATGGGATTTAATTTGCTGTTTGCCAATGAAAAAGTTTTTGAACTAAATAATTCAGGTAGCGGCACTTTGCTGGTTCATAAAGAAGTTTTTAGCGGTCTCATCCCCGCATTGTTTTGGAGTAAAATAAGTCCCGGTATTCGGCCAACGTTAGAAATGATGAATTTAGCGCTTAAGAAAAAAGTAGAGTAAATGGAATTATTGAGTACGATTTTGGAGGAGTCTCCGGCAGGCTTAAGTAACGAAGAACAGATTCTTTGGTTTTCTCGTTTATTAAAGTGGTTGCAAAGACCTCGAAGTGCCGACGAAAAAGAGCAGCAGTGGGAAACTATTTATTCATTGCGCTTGAAGTTTTTATTACAGCAGGTTTTAAAGAACGCGGAATGGCAGCAGAATTTTATTTCCTTGTTGGATTTGTCGCTGATGCAGTTATCGCAGCCGTTTCAATTGGCGATGATTGGTATGCCAACGGAAGCCAGTTTTGTGCAAAGTTTCATGACTCGTGTTCAGGAGATATTTTTACCGCAGACACCCTTAAAAAATGATATGGGGACACTTATTCAAGATGTCTTTCCTGACGAGCATGAAAGTCTTTTAATCGATGCTATCGATGAGGACATTTTAGTTCAATTTATGAAAATCATGGCCAGCGATCAGTTGGCAGAGCCGGCATTGAAAAAAAATCTTTTAGAGTCACTGCGTATTCTAAGCATCCAGATGTTGGAAGGTGCTTTGTCGATTAGAATTCGACTGGATATTGTTGATACAAACCGGTTCACCTTTCCTGAGTTCGAATTGGAAGAATATGTTTTCCATCAATTAATTCGCAAATCTTCAAAGGACATGGCTCCCTTATGGAAATTGATAGCTGATATTCAAACAATGACCGATCTTTTATTCGAGCAGCTGATTAAGGCCGGTGTAAAAATTAATATTGTTTATTCGTTTCAGATACACCGTAAAAGACTTAAGCGTTTTCAAATGATTCTGAGTATTTTAGATCCTGATAAATCGACAGCATCTAGTTTGCGACTGCTGGCTTCACAATTGGTTTTAGACGTACATGAACAACGAGGGTTTGTTTCTTTTTTACGTGCAAATTTGTCTTTGTTGGCGGAAAGAGTCGTTCAGGCGAATTCGCATGTGGGCGAACATTATGTTGCCCGGTCTTGGAAAGACTTCAATACCATGTTGACCTCAGCAATGGGTGGCGGAGTAATTACCGCGGCAACGGTTTATATAAAATATGGTTTTGCAAAATTAGGATTTGTAGGATTCTTAAAAGGTTTTTTTGATGGATTGAATTACTCCGCCAGTTTTTTAACTATTCAACTTTTAGGATTTACGTTGGCCACCAAACAGCCATCGACGACGGCACCCTTTATTTTGAGGCATATCCAACATTCCCTTCGGGAAGGTGGTCAAACGATCTTGGCATTGTTGCGTACGCAGTTTATTGCGGTGTTTGGAAATTTGGCTTCTGTTTTTCCGATCTGTTTTTTAACCGCTTTTGCTTTGCATTGGTTGAAATATGATTTTTTTAGTTACGAAGAAGCTCACCACGTTTTCGAAAGTAGTAATTTGTTTGGTCCATCAATCTTGTTTGCAACGATCACAGGTGTGCTGCTATTTTCTGCCAGCCTTATCGCAGGCTGGTTTGAAAATTTTTGCGTCAACACTCAGTTGCCAATACGAATCCAATACAACAAACGCTTCAATAAGTGGTTAGGGATTAAAAATTCAAAACGGTTAGCTGATTTTTTTAGCGAAAATTCGAATGCTTTGGCTGCCAACGTGTCATTGGGTTTTATTATGGGACTAGCACCGCAAGTTATAGCATTTTTTGGAATTCCTATTGAAGTGAGGCATGTCACCCTGGCAACGGGAGGATTTGCGGCCTCACTGCCTGTGATGTTGGAACAGGGGATTTCTTGGTATCAATTGGCAAATGCCGCCAGCGGAATATTGGCAATAGGGATTATAAATATCTCAGTGAGTTTTTTATGCGCTTTTATCCTAGCTTCGCTCTCGTCAGGGGTGGGTGCAACAACGATGTTAAAGTTATTCAAATGGAGCGCATTGAAGATATTGCGAAAGCCTTGGATTCTGTTAATTCCCGAAGAAAAAAAGAATCGAGATCCAGTTC
>JAYSSX010000367.1:0-4275 GCA_043720315.1 Pseudobdellovibrionaceae bacterium
AATGCCACCATCGTCATCGGTTGCAATTCTTTCGGCGGCGTCTGAACCAATTGTTTTTTCATTTCATCGCAGTAATGGTTTTCACCAGTAGTGCAATTTATTTCTAACTGTTGGTTACATAGCCAAGTACTTAGTTCTACTTTTTCTTCAACTCCCAATAAATGAGAGGAAACTCGGTAGGCCCCTTCAGTAACTTTGGGATTATTTTGCATCCAGTATAGTTTCGTCAGGTGCCTTTGAACGAAAGTCTCAATTCCTTTTTCATTAGCGATCGAGTCAAACCCGTCTTCGGCTTTGACTACGTCCCCCTGTTTAAAATAAAGCAGCGCTGAAAGAAGTTTTCCTGAAGTACTTTTAAATTTAGAATTTACTTTATTACGATCGATGATTTCGGTGATCGCGCAGGGCTCTTGGTTAGGAGCTACCTCACAGACCTTTTGAAGGTATTGCGTCGACTTTTCATGATCATAACCAAAGACTACAGCCTTTGCCAGATAAGCCCATGATTTTTCACTTTCAGACATTGTCCATAACGCAAAGTCGGCTTCAGACAATAAGCATTCGTCACTAATCTGATCCGTTAAGTAAAAACTGATCGCACGATCTACACGCTGGTCATCATTATCCACCATCTCGCTTACAGAATCACAAAGGTATTTCGACTCTATCAATTCTTGCTTTTTAAAATATCCGATCAGGGACATATTATAAAATTTATTTGTAATTGCTAATGACCACACAAAAACCGACAACACAAAAATGGTCAGCATGTTTCTGACAAAATGAGCTTCTAAGGGGTGCGGCCCCAGATCAGTGATTTTTTTAAGCGATATCACCATGGTCTCGGAAGCGCGATCATGTAAAGCTCTTCGGTGACGATGACTTAAGATTTCAGAGAATGGAATTAGTAATAATACAAACTCGATTTCCCATAATACTGAACGGGTTAAAATCTGCTGCAAAGTAAGAGGTCGTTTCAGAATATCAACGACTATCATCTTAAAAAGCATTTTACCAGGTGTTGCCATAAATACTTTTAAAAAGAACATTTGGTAAAAACATAGAATCATAAGAGAACAAACAAATATAATTCCACCGATTACGAAAAATTCAGTCGACGTAGGCGATTGATAATATAATAGTTCGACTTTTTTAAATAAAGGCGCAAGGGTCAATGATAAAACCGGAAAAAAAATAAGAAGGTCAAAAACGAAAGCTAAGAATCGGTCAGAAACGGGAGCTATTCTGAGTTCTACGTCTTTGTCTTTCGACTTGAAATTCTGACCAGGAGTTGTTAAATCTGAAAATACCATGATGCTTTAATCGGTTTCAATCGACTAAAGCATTAAGTGTTTTTAATTATTTCTTGAAATTTAATTTTAAAAATTCGCCTTCAGGACCAAAGGTAAACTCGGCTGTGTTGGTGACCTCGCCACTAGCATTCATTAACGCAAATTTGCCGTCTTCTATAAGCTTAAAGTGATCGTAGCTGACTGCAAACAGATCTCTATTTTCTTTCAGAAACTGAGCTGGATCAATTTTTACCGCCTGAAGGCTAGTTTCCGACTGTTCGAAGTATTCAATCTCGGAAATTAAACTCTTATTTTCAAATGAAGACAGTCCTAATCTGTAACTTCCAGCTAAGGGTCCGAATCTTAGAAGATCTATTTTTTGCGATTTCGTAGAAATGCTCGCAGGGTTGCGGTCTTTAATTTCATTTTTATGGTCAGCTAACTTAGCGGCTAATTTTTGCTCCCACTCGTAATCTCTAAATGGGTCCATTGGCTGCCCACTAGCAATAGCACGATCTAACTGCTGGAGGCCGGTTTTCTGATCAGAGACGATGATAATAGGATTGCGTGCACGGTTGTATTGTTCATTCGAAAATACAGCCACAAGCACCAATGAAAGAACAGACAAGGTAAACAAAATATGTTTCGATTGCTTCTGATGCATTCTCTCTACATTCTGTGATCGTCGTTTTGGAAATAATATTACTTTACTCATAGCTCTCCCTCTCATCCTTGAGAGTGCGAACGCGGTGCCAGTCAATTTCCACATCATACCCACTAAATTCATTTTAATGAGATTCTGACGTTACAAGCCTTACATAAGACTAATTAAGTGACACATCTCAAACCATTGTCTCAGTTTGAGACTTGTTCCGATATCTAAATTAAATTTTGAATAAAAAAAAGACCAAGGTACTAGCCTGGTCTTTCGTCTTAATAGTCCCCAAAAGGGGCCCGATTAGTCGCACCGTTGGTGCGCACCCAAATTATTAGGCTGCGCGCTTTTTACGAGCGGTATTTGGATCGATATTGTACTGTTTTACTTTTCTGTAAAGAGTCGCACGACCGATTCCCAAAGCTTTTGCGGCTTCGGTTAAGTTACCGCGATATTGCACGATAGCATTTTCAATCGCTTTACCTTCTAATTCATTCATAGTGCTAACACGGTTTTCAGTCGCGTTCATATTTGGAAATTGCAATACATTGCTTTTTCCTTCAAGTGGATTTAATCCCGCTGCTAAAGAAACAGAGGCTCCACCTACTTGACTACGAAAATGAGGATTGTCTAATCCTTCTTTCCACTGATGAGTCGAATATCCTTGTACTGCTACACCCATTGGCGCAAAAAAACTTTTTGCTTTCTCAATGAGTTCTTGCTCATCTGATACTATATAAACTGCTTTACGTGACATTAGTTCCCCCTGTTAAATTTTAAAACAAATCGTGTCTCACCCTATACCTATCGGCATATCATTGTGAGAATTTAGAGGTTAATGAAAAAAAATTATATGCGACTTAAAAACGAATATGTTTCACTTTAGGACTGAAGGCCAACTGAGAGGCCCTACTTAAGACTGTAAAATTCGTTCACGTCGTCTAACCAGAGGATCCATTATTCGAAAATACAGCGGTGGAATCAACGCGATTAGAGTCATAGGAACAAAACCAAACGGGATTTTTTCATTGTAAGAAAATTTCAATTCGAAGTGTTTGGTTGTCGGCTTTAGATGATGTTCACTATGTTTTCCAGCATCAAAAATAAACCAATTTGTAACCTTATTTGCCGATTCCCAGGAATGATGACTTTCCATTTTTTCATAAGTTCCATGTTGGTTTTTTTTGCGGGTAATTCCATAGTGGGAAAGATAGTTCACCATTTCCGAAAGGCACAAGGCAATGATAGAATAACCCAGATAAATACCCACGGTTTTCGCAGCCAATAAAAAAGGTAAAATTGAAAACAAAAAAATCAGCAGAACTAACTGCACCAGAGTCAGGCGAAGCATAAAATTGTGCGTACTCCAGAAAGCCTGTTTTTTACGTTTTAAATTATTTGCTGTCAGACTCCAAGAAGCAAGATAACCTTCAAAGATTGCGCGGACAAAAAATCGATAAGAAGATTCACCTAATCTTGAAGTATTCCAGTCTTCATGAAGTCCCACCATTTGATGATGTCCAAAAACATGGGAAACCGCGAAGTGACCATTGCCAAAACAACCATACACTAAAGTGCCAAATAACCTTTCAAACTTGGACTTTCGGTGAATGTATTCGTGTCCAACAAACCCACCTACTGATCCGGAAACAAAAGCTAAAGATAAAACACTTCCCCAGACTTCAAAAGTAGACAGGTGAGACGACGCGACTTGAAAGACACTCGGCGGCACCACAAGAAGCATCAATGATCCACTGATTGCCAGACCGTGATTTTCCAACCAACTTGGAAGTTTGGGATTTTCATTTCGAAATATATCCGAAGAATTGAAATCAGTTCCCACTCCAGCCGCCAACAAAATCAACTCTACAATCATGTAAAAACCTAAAAACAAACCGAAACCTAAATAGGTCCAAATTCCGCCAAGATAAATTCCAAAGCCAGCGGCCAAAGGCGAAAACAGTGACGAACAACGAACGGAATAAAATAAATATCTTTCTAGAGTATTCATAAAACCTTCCCAAATCTTTTGGTTAAACATACGGGATCTATTAACGGCAGAATTTCTTTGGTCCTTTTAGGAAGGAGTGACCAGTGCAAGCCCGGTTTTTCGTGATGTGCCGTATGCAACCCTACGTTTAATAAAATAAAGTTCAAATGGAACCGCGTCGTACTGGAATCATAAACGCCAGTCATAGGCAATTCGTCGTGTTGACCATAAGAAAACCAAAAAACGGCCCAACGTAAAAAAAGATTCGGTACGATAAAAATAAGCAAAGTTAATTTCCAGCTGATTAAAAATAAAACAGCAAATAACATAATTTGAAT
>JAYSSX010000368.1:0-3644 GCA_043720315.1 Pseudobdellovibrionaceae bacterium
GGTTAACGGTGTTACTTCATGCCGACAACAGCGTGCCGATGGTTAGTTACCACACTTGGTACAAGGTCGGATCTCGGGATGAAACCTTGGGAGTTACTGGTGCCGCGCATATGTTAGAACACATGATGTTTAAGGGTGCGAAGAAATATACAAACAAAGACTTCGACCGTATCTTAAGTCAAAACGGAATTGTGAATAATGCATTTACCACAGCTGACTACACGGGCTTCTACGAAAATCTTCCTAGCGATAAATTAGATTTAATTATGGACGTTGAATTAGACCGCATGAAAAATCTAGCCATCGCACCAGAAGAGTTGAAAAGTGAGTTACAGGTTGTTGGTGAAGAGCGCAGATACCGCGTTGATAATAACCCGAATGGTTTATTAAACGAGACGCTTACGGACCTAATGTTTACGGCTCATCCTTATAAGTTTCCAACGATTGGTTACATGACTGACATTCAGGCCTACAGCTCTGAAAAATTAAGAAAATTTTATAGCACTTACTATGTACCTAACAATGCCGTCTTAATTATCGCCGGCGACATCAATATTGAAAAAACTAAAAAAATGGTTATGAAATATTACGACGAATTACCTTTTAAAGATGTTCCGGAAAGAAAATATGCTGTCGAGCCTGACGTCACCAAACCGCGAAAGAAATCAATCAAGGGACCTGTGCAAAATACTAATTTTATGATGGCCTTCAAGTCTATCGAAGCGGGGCATGCCGATGGATATGCATTAGATGTATTATCACAAGTATTGGCAGGTGGAACGTCAAGTCGTTTACATAAAAAAATGGTATACGAAGCTAGAAAAGCGACTGGAGTTTACGCGCATAATGAAAGTCAAATTGATCCTGGGGTCTTTGAAATTTATGCGTCCCTTCAGCCCAAAGTTTCTGCTGATCAAGTTTTGCCTATGATCCGAAACGCTATTCGACAGTTGCAAACAACTAAAATCAAAGAAAAAGAATTAAAAAAAGTAAAAACCCAGTTTATGAAAGAATTCGTAGATGGATTGCAAACAATAGATGGCAAAGCCAACTCTTTAGCAATCAATGAAGTTTTGTATGGCGATTACAAAAGATTATTTACCGATTTAGAAAGATACAATCAGGTCACACCTGAAGATATTCAGCGCGTGGCTAAAAAGTATCTTGATCCAAAAAAAGAAGTGACGGTTGTGTTGAATCCAGCGGGCAAGGAATAGATTATGAAAAAATCATCTCTGATTTTAAAAACTGCATTATTTGTGACAAGTTTAGTTTTTCTTTCGTGTGCGACTACTTCGAAGAAAACTTTACAGCTTCGAAAAATTACAGATATTGAATTAAGTAATGGCCTCAAAATTTTAGTTGTTCCAGATCATTCTTTGCCTCGAGTCAGTTTAAATTTGATGGTACAGGTAGGATCGGCACTGGAAGAAGTCGGTTATGAAGGTGTGAACTCATTAACTTTGGCAATGATCGAACAAGGGACGTCGACACGAAGTGCGACGCAAATCGCTGACGACTTTGCGCAGATTGGTTCGGAATTGAATCAAAGTTCAGGCTATGACTTTTCGACGATTTCCAGCTCCAGTCTTTCTGTAGATAAAGGGGAGCTACTCAGTCTTTTTTCAGATGTAGTTATGAACCCGTCTTTTTCTAGCGGTGAAACTGATCGTAAAAAAAGTGAATTTATCGCGACTATAAAAAAACAACGGGACCAGCCATCCTCTTATGCGGATCTTTTATTTGCTAGCAGTTTGTACGATTCTCATCCTTATGCACATTCTCCGATTGGCACTTTGGATTCGATAAAGTCATTGTCTCGTTCTGATTTATTAAAGCACTACTTTAGATTCTATCGTCCTAATAATTCGCGGTTGGCGATCGTTGGCGACATCGATGATGCTTTTATTGAAAAGGTGAAGTCCACTTTTGAAAAATGGTCGGCAAAACCAGTTATGGTAAATCCAGTTCCAGTTCCGACTCAGGCGATCAATAGGTGGAAAGTGGAAAACAAGCCGTCGGCTCAACAAACACAGATTCGTATAGGGCATATAGGATTAAAACGAAGTCACCCTGATTATATGTCTGTTCGATTGGCTAATTTTATTTTGGGCGGCGATTTTACTAGCCGATTGAATCAACGTATCCGGGATGATTTAGGTCTGACTTATTCCATTTCTAGCTCTTTTGACTTTCGATTAAATGAGGGTCCCTTTTTGATTTCAACATTTAGCCGCCATGATGTTGTTGGCAAAGTGTTGGAAGAAACTTTAAAAATGATGAATGACTTTGTTGATAAAGGCGTCACTGAACAGGAGTTGAATACAGCTAAAAGTGTGTTTAAAGGACAGTTCCCTGCTGTTATCGAGACTGCGGATCGTTATGCAGGAAATATTAATGCTTTAAGATTCTACGGAGTCGGTGAAGCGTACTTAGCCAACTTCAATCAGTTAGTAAGTGCAGTGTCTGTAAAGCAAGTGAATGAAGCGATTAAGAAATATTTTAAGACTCAAAACTTAACCGTTGTTCTTTATACCGATAAAGAAAAAGTAATGAGCCAATTAAAAAATCCTCACTTCTTATTTGATTTTAAATAGATATAAATTCCGGCACCAGCCAATAAAATGGCTATTAGCATAAGCAAATTTTTAGTTTTGCTTCCACCGCCGGAACCACTTGAATTTTGAGTAATTTCAACGCCGCTCATTTCACCAGGAATGGCTGCACTAATTGGCGCACCAATAGTTTCAGAACCTGGACGAAGAGGGCCCATGGATTTATCTCCCAGCATGTTTTTAGTCGCAATAACCCGCAATGATTGAACCGACTTAAAGAAATCCGTCGCATAATTGGTGTAAACATCTTTGTGCGCGCTGTAGGTGACCAGAATCGCAACGCGATCTTTTATGGTTGCTAAATAGCGGGTGTAATAATTGTTTACTTCACTGGCCATATGAAGACCATCTACCCAAGGTTGGTCGTTAATTTGAACCTTTTTAGCTGAATAAACCACTTTTGAAGGGGCTCCTGAACGAGTTTTCTGCGGACTATTTAAATGGGCAACATAAGATTCAAATGTATCTGTGGGTCCTACCTCTTTGGCAGTGAGGATGATAATAGCTTCTTTGGAGGATTTATCGTTATTACTACGGCAAACCCACTCTGTGTGTTCCAGGTTGCAGTTCCAATCGTCACGCATTTCAAAGGAAACGTACGCGTTCCGAAACACTTTGGCTTCTGCTGTTAAACCTAAAAACAAAGAAAATAAAAGAATTGTTTTAATTTTCATTGAATTGCCCCTTTTGCTTACTACAATAATAGTAATACAAAAATGGTTCGCTTCAAAGAGGTTCTTTTATGATGAATTTATATCAAATCCAATCTTTCGTAACTGTCATTAGCGAAGGAAGTATGACCGGTGCTGCTGACAAACTTTTCCTCACTCAACCAGCAATTAGTCAGCAAATCAGAAATTTGGAAGAAGAGTTGGGTGTCGAGCTGTTGGTCAGAGGGGTACGACAGATTAAACCCACTTTGCAGGGCGAAGTGCTTTATGACTATGCAAAACGAATTTTACAGTTAAATCAAAATGCTGAAATTGCGATTAAAGCAATGGGTGCCGAGCTAAAAGGTAATTTGAAGGT
>JAYSSX010000369.1:0-2322 GCA_043720315.1 Pseudobdellovibrionaceae bacterium
CTATCAACCGGGGGATTCTCGATGTTTCCCGGTTGATAGTGCAAGCGTGCAGAGAAAAATTTCGGTCTGCCCAGATTCAAGTTGTATACAAGCAGGATCGCAAAAAATATTATTCGTTAATTTAGTCGGAGTTTCGTTAAGAGTTCTTGAAGTTAAGCGCAACGGAGACCGAGACTTGACCGTCACTGTGCAAAATTACCTTAATAACGTTGTTGGAAGACAAGCCGATCTTCGCATCAAAATGATGTCTAATGGCTTTGTTCTTGCTTCGTTTGCCGAAGGCCAAAAAATGGCGCTTTGCCTTGATCACTCCAAAGCAACCGACGCACTGGTTGGCTCGGAAAAAAACTGCGGGTCGCAAATCGAAGTTTTAGGAGAAAAACAATTAAAATATACTTTGGGATCTGGCTTTAACCCCATTGATGTGCCAAACACGATTGCTGGTCGATTAAGTATGTCAAGTGAATGTCCGGACCGCAATTGTCTGAAGTTGGTAAATTCTAAAAAACGTTTAGTTTTTCAAGACCTGGCTAATAGTGATTTCGGTGTCATGGTCGATAGCCGTCCACCAAACTCGGTAGATCGAGTTAAAGTTTCACTTTCTGATCCAGAAGGTCGAGTCGTTACATTTTTAGTTTCAGATCCAGCCAACGAATCTTTCAATATTTCAAAACACGTTGTGCTTTTTTATCAAACCGACCAGGGTTACTTTTGCTTCGATCCCAAAAAGCCCGCGTTGCTTTTGATCAACCGAGAGGGCCGCCTAAAAGTTAATTGTTACAGCTCCGTTCGCTATTCATTACTTCAAGAAAGCGGCGGTGGTTCTGTTGGGTCATACGCCACAGGTAGTGTCCCATTTGTGAAGCTAGATGGTTCGCCAAATAATGCGAATATTGCAGCACCCAGCGACAGCGCCCATTATCAAGTAGGAATTATTCCGCAGTCTTTAAGTTTTGAATAATCGGAATTCTAGATTCATTGCAATCAATTATGTTATAAAATGGTATGAATAAAACTCTACCACCGCGTTACTCCGTTTCAATCACAGGATTAAAACCTAAAAATTTTTGGTCACTATTTTTATTTTGGTACTATGCGATTCCAAGTAAGTTTCAAGCCGATTCTGCACCAGGAATACTTTTCACTGATGTTCGGAAAATTAATAAAATCCAACATACACTGACAGCATGGGAATCAAAAGATCATATGAAAACTTATATTCATTCGGGTTCACACTTGAAGGCATTGAAAGCCTTTAAGAAGATCGCTGTCGGAAAGACTTTTGGATTCGAATCTGATCGCATCCCTGGCTGGGATGAAGTTCATGATCTGTGGCTACAAAATGGAAAAGAATATTGAACGCTGTCATTTGAGGGAAGCTTATGAAAAATAGGATTACTGATGCAATGCCCGAAAATGCATGGTAGAAAATTTAATTAGGAATTTACTGTCTATGTGGGGGTGTACTGGTTTCGACGTGGGTAGTGAAGCAAAAGGAGCATACCGGGGAGAATGAGGACCTCGTTAAAAACATTCACTTTTATAGTTTCAACTGAAAACTATTCATTAGCAGCTTAGTTCTGCTACGGAAGTTAGGTTAGTCGCCGATGCTGGTTTAACTTCCGTCATTAATGTCGGATCGCTGCTTGTTGTTTTCTCCAGGGCAAGCGGTTAAGAGTTTCTGGGGGAGTGTCTGCGCTGATTTTGTTCGTAGAGGCTGTGCAGACAAACTAAAATACGAACTAAGTATGTAGCGCCTTTCTGTGGAACGCTTACGGACGCGGGTTCGATTCCCGCCACCTCCACCATTTGTACTGTATTATGCAATTCGTCCTCAAACGCTCCACCCCCATCCTTAAGGGTGAGCGTTATGGTTCGGTGACCAGTCTCATTTTCAGTGCCGACAGTAATTGATTCAAATAAAGAATGGTAAGCTCTCTTTAAAGCAAGTGGATCATTTTCTCTAATGATTTGCTGTATTGATAAAGCATTCATCGCAATTTCAGACCAGCAAAAGCTTTTTCTACCTAGTGAATCAAGTCCACGCTTTATTTTATCTAGTTTTAAAGATAGGTCTTCTTGCTGTGATTGATTATCAGTAAGTGTTTGTTTAAATGCTTGTCTGATCTGCTTAATCTCATCAAAATCAGCACCGTCTTTAATAAGTTCTGACAATGATTTGAGATATTTTTCCTTTGAATTCTGAACATCTAAAAGTTCACTATTTAAGTCTTTCAGCTGTTGCTGTAAAAGTTGTGATTGATCTTTAACGCCTTCGCCTGCCTTGGCGATCGCTTTTTGCAGTTCAGGTGTTTTACCGAT
>JAYSSX010000370.1:0-3364 GCA_043720315.1 Pseudobdellovibrionaceae bacterium
TGAAACGCTTTTACGACTTGGCCATGGGCAATATCTTGGCCATTAAATCTACAAAGTTTTGGAGCTTCTGGAGCACAGCTGGCGTAACTATAAGAACCAGAAAGCGAACCGTTCGTGCAAGCTCGAGTTTCTTTTACACACTCTTGTCCAAGCTTGACCGAAGAAGCTTGGTAAGCAAAAACTCCAGTTCCGTGTAAAACGTCCTGATTATTAAATCGGCAATTACTTGCGGCACCAACAGCACAGGTCTGATACGCATACGAACCTGATAAGACTCCATCAGTGCAAAGGCGATGTTCCAATTGACATTGCTGTCCAAACGGCACGGATGAATTTTGGTAGGCTCTGCCGGATAACCCATGCATCACTGTGAGGCCATTTAACAAACAAGCCTTCGGAGCATCAACTTGGCAAATAGAATAAACATAACTTCCGCTCAAAACACCTTCTTTACAAACTCGTGTTTCGCTTTGACAAGAGTCTCCGTATTCCACAGATGAATTCAAAAACGTAGTCACTTCGGAATTATTTGAGATAAGTTTTCCGTCAAAATCGCAATCATTTGAAACTAAAATTTTAGAAATGGAATCTAAACTAGTGATTTTTACAAGGCCGTTTTTATGGCAGTTTTGGAAAAAGAAAGTGAGTGGAACCAGTACCAATAAAATACCTGCAAAAAAAAGACGGCCTTTTTTATATTGCAACAGTTTCATGCGTTCCCCTTTAATCTATCGATACCTCTATAATATCGGATTTACTTCCACTTTTCTTCATTCTCAAAATATCAATTTCAAAATGAGACAGTCATTGATCAAAGGATTTTCAATTTGGCTACCAACAAGGTTTTGCTGAAAAAAAGATACACACCCTTTGCGTCTGGCTCCAGCCCAAGGTCGTGGTCCGGGTCCCCTCAAATAGATACTGGATTTTAGCGATTACGTTTATAGTAAAGTTACTCAACATATGAAAACCATTAATAAAATATTTTTTCGTGGACTGATTACTTTACTACCCATCGCGGTTACCATTTACATTTTGTATTCTGCAGTCATTATTCTAGAAAACTTATTGGGCGGACTCCTCTCTCGTATCCTTCCCACCTATGTTCCGGGCTTAGGATTGTTAATGATTTTGATTGTTATTTTCTTGTTCGGTCTTTTGTTAAACAATTTTATCACTGCGAAATTTTTGACTGATTTTGAACGCCACCTTAGTGAAGTTCCATTTATTAAGGCGATATATCCGCCACTACGTGACCTCATGAATTTATTTTCAAAGGGAAACGGCAATGGGATGAAAAGCGTAGTGCTGGTTGACATGGGGCCAGTAAAAGCCATGGGCCTTATTACCCGAGAAAATCTTTATGATCTAGCGTTGCCCGCAGATGCTTCGCATCGAGTGGCCGTTTATATTCCGTTGAGTTACGGACTGGGAGGATTTACTTTCCTAGTTGCAAGGGACAAGATTCAAAAGGTAGACATACCAATCGAAAAGGCGATGAGTTTAGCCATTACTGGTTGGGTAAAAACAGAGAAAAAAGAACATGAGTAAAACCACGAAATCGACTTTAAATCGCGCTTTAGACATCAATCAAAATCCACAGATATACGGTGCCTTTGCGGAAATAGGCGCTGGCCAAGAAGTCGCAAGGTTCTTTTTTCAAGCAGGTCAAGCTTCAGCAACAATTGCAAAAACAATGTCAGCTTACGATATGGTTTACAGCGATGAAATCTACGGTAAAGAACCCAATGGACGTTACGTTTGCGAATCGCGCTTAAATAAAATGTTAGACAAAGAGTACAGTCTTTTGATTCGTCGTTTGGATGCCACTCGCGGAAAAACTTCTACTTTTTTTGCTTATGCAAATACAGTTACTACCGGTGGCCAGACAAAAAGAGTTTGCCATGGCTGGATGGGTGTTCGTTTTCAGATAAAACCCGGTGGTGAATTCAATGACATCATTATGCATGTTCGTATGTTAGATAAGTACCGACTTCAACAACAAGAAACGCTTGGTGTCCTTGGGGTTAATTTAGTTTACACAGGCTTTTTTGCGCACGCCAAAGCTGATTCTTTTATCGAAAACCTCACTGAAAATATTAAGCTGGGCCAAGTCGTTATAGATGTGATCAAAACTTCAGGTCCCGACTTAGCCCACTTAAATAATCATTTGCTTAACTTAGAACTGGTCAGAAAGGGCTTAGCTGAATCGGTACTGTTTTCTTCAAAAAAAGAAATTCAATTTATCAGTGATGCCATTTACAACAAACCTTTAATAATCCAGCGTGGGTCATTCAAACCAATAACAAATACTCAAATTGATATTTTGAACAAAGGACAAGATCAGTTTAAAAAAGATTTTAAAAGTGAAAGTAAACAGGCTAAGGTTATTTTGGAATTAACGATGCAAAATCTAAATTCTAAAGGGCAAATGCAAGAGCAAGATTTCCTTGATCGGGTAAGCAGTCTTTGCGATTTAGGATATGACGTACTAGTTTCGAACTTCTTTTTGTTCTACAAGTTGAAAAACTCTTTGCGGCAATATACTCAGTCCCCGATCGTATTTTTAATTAGCGCCGCCCATTTGGAAAAAGTATTTGAAGAGAAATACTACGAAGATCTTGAAGGCGGAATCCTTGAGGGCTTAGGTAAGTTATTAGATAATAAAACCAATCTTTATATTTATCCGCATAAAACCGAAAAATCTTGTACGACGGCCGCAGTTTACCGTCCTACTGGTGAAATGCAAAATATCTATTCGTATTTTATGAGCAAAAAATTTATTGTTGATGTTGCTGGCTGCGACCAAATTGAAGAGTTCATTCACTCTGACGACATTCAGAAACTCATCAAAAAAGGCGATAAGACTTGGGAAAAAATGGTCCCGACAATTATCAAAGACCAAATTAAAAAAGATAAATTATTTCGTTTTCTGTAAAAATCCAATTAAGGTTTGGACAGCCTGGCCATTGCCTCCAGCAAACGATAAGCTTCCCGAAGGTTTGTCGTTCCAACCATAGATGTCCATATGCGCCCAGGCTTTTCCGCGTACAAATTTTTCCAAAAACAAAGCAGCGGTAATTGCGCCGCCAAATCCATCGGTCGCATTCACCATATTTGAAAAAGGCGAAGCCATCGACCCATTCATTCTTTGCAGCAAGGGCATTCGCCAATTTAGCTCACCCATTTCT
This sequence comes from Pseudobdellovibrionaceae bacterium, assembly GCA_043720315.1. Lineage (GTDB taxonomy): Bacteria > Bdellovibrionota > Bdellovibrionia > Bdellovibrionales > Bdellovibrionaceae > JAYSSX01. Next base: position 3,192 of record JAYSSX010000370.1, read on the forward strand.
ATTCCTGCACGACTTAATTCCAAAGCTAAAGTATCATCATTAGAAAATAATCCAGCCACTTCAGCACCTAAGGCCACTTTAATAGCGCCAGTCAATGTTGCGACGTTAATTACAAATTTTGGTTCGTCCTTTTGAGTGACTGCTACATCCAAGGCATCTGCTAAAACTAATCG
>JAYSSX010000371.1:0-2532 GCA_043720315.1 Pseudobdellovibrionaceae bacterium
TAATCGTAAAGATGAGTGGAGCGTAACTATAAAATTGCCTTGGTGTATTACTTTTAAATTCAAAAATGGTGAGTTCCTTGACGTTAAGATTGAAAACTATCATTGAGGTGAAAGTATGATAAAAAATCCAAAACCAATGCATCCTGGCTTAGTGCTAAATGAAGTTTATATGAAGGAAATGGGCTTAAATCAATCACGCTTAGCTGAGCTTTGCGATTGCTCTCCACGCAAAATAAACGAGATCGTCAATAGCAAAAGATCTATCTCTCCAGATTTTGCTCTCATTTTGGAAAAAGTCTTAGGTACGACCGCTGAAATGTGGGTAAGAATACAGGCCGAATATGATTTGTACATTGCCAGAAAAAAAGCTGCCTAATTTAATGAATATTCTATTTGTATGCGTAGCAAATTCAGCACGAAGTCAATTAGCAGAAGCTTTAGCAAAACATATCTTGCCTACTTCATTTAATATAAAAAGTGCAGGGTCCGAACCCACCAAGGTCAATCCATTAACTATTGAAACTTTAAAAAATGAAAATCTAGAAACCAAGGATTTATATTCCAAATCATTTAATGATTTAGATTCTGATTTCTTCAATTGCTTAGATTTTGTTATCTCACTATGTGCTGAAGAAAATTGCCCAGTACTTCCCATTAGAACCAAACATTTACATTGGCCGATCAAAGACCCATCCACACCTCTAAATTTGTCAGACTCAGAAAAATTAAAACAATTTACCGAAGCTAAAAACTCTATTGAAAACCACATTTTTGATTTTAAGAAAACATATTTACATAACTAAGATTTAGATTTTGCTTCGTCCAATTAAGATACTAGCCTCTGCTCAATACGTAAACTAACCGATTTTTCTTTTTAGATATACCAACAGGCGACAAATCTTTAAGGGAAGTTGAAGAGTTTAACGTGCATCCGAATACAATTAAAAGCTTACATGTAGGTAATTGTATATTTATTAAAAAATATCCAAAATCAACTTCAGGAACAATTAAGATAGGAAATATGGGGAGTTGAATAGATTGCGAGAAGCTATGGCCGACCAAAGGGTGAAAATCCTGCTCCACCTAAGTCTTCAGCTTTTTTTGAATCGAATGGCGCAGGTTGTGCCTGAATAGGAAGCGATGTCGTTTTATCGGAGATAGACTTTTTCCCACCAAAAACTTCTCGGCAATCCAGTTGTCCGTCAGCATATTTAGGAAGTGGTTTTGGCTTTTCCCCATCGGAAAGACTTTTTTGAGTCGCCTTAAAAAGAGTGGTGATTTCATCAAGATTCGAAAAGAGCATTGTTCTTTTATTGGATTTCGCTGTGGCTTGTCCATAATTTTGAAGAAACTCAAAGGTACTTAACTTAGATTTATTGATCGCTCCATTAATTTGGCAACTTCCAGACCTAATAATCATAATATATTGAAGCGGCCCCAAGTGTTCCTTAATAGCAGAAAGAGCATCTTTGAAATAACAACGGATTTCATGTTCTGAACATGCAGAGGTAAAATCAAGCGGCGCTACCTTTTGTGTTACCGCTTTTGCACGCTTAAGATTCTTTAAATCAAAAGCCTCCTGCGGAAAATCAGTATAAATTATATCTGTCATATTAAAAACTGCAGCACCATTTCCATTCTCAATTTCACATTGCGTTTCAAACGAATTGGGATTTTTTTTAATAAATGGAATAATGGTTTTAACGACCCTCTTACGAATACTGATGAACTCTTCTTCTGACCGACTCACACTCGGGTGAAAGCTAAGCAATGCCGTACACAAGGACTGATGTACTAACTCTGGATTTCCCAAAGTTCCTTTTGCAAATAACTCTTCCACTTTTTTAGGATCAACGTCCTCCCACAGCGCCGAACGGAAAGCATTTTCATAAATATTCTGCTGCTCTTCAGCTGGCATTGTGGATAAAAATCTTTTTAATACTTCCTCTTTATGTTTGAACCAAATTCCATTTGCATTATATTTCGAATCACTAGTACTTAACAAATTCACATATTCAGTAAACCGGAATTGCTCGTTAAGTTTTTGAAATCCTTTAACCGTAGGGTGCTCCTGATAAAGCTGAAAGGCTTTAAGCTCTGCAAAGTATTTGTCTTGGTCAAACGCCTCCTCAGAATGGCTGGGCCATATAAAAAAAGTTACTGCCAAAAACAAAAGGCATTTTATCTGTGTTTGTATCTTTAGTTTCGTCTTCATTCAGTTGATAACACTATCGGATTCTACAGGTAAGAGCTCAAACAATGGCCAATATAAATGATGACTCAACCCGGGAATATCAAGGATAGAAAGAATTAATGCCGAATTACTCAAGCTCAACGTCTGGCTTTCCCCTCGTTGTTTTTAAAATTGCTCTCACTCTTGCTAACTATCCTTAACTTATTAGTTGCCGGATGTAATTCATGTGTCCGGCGAAAACTTCCGCTTTCTAGGTTCCGGCACCTTCGTGCCTCCGCACCGTTGCCTCGCAAGCTCGGCGGCTTACTTCACCACCAGGCCCATTGCTTTTCAGTCTG
>JAYSSX010000372.1:0-2088 GCA_043720315.1 Pseudobdellovibrionaceae bacterium
AGGGCTTGGCTTTCACCTATTAATGACTTTATTTGCTCGATGTCGTCATTACTTAAAGTGATTTTAATTGGTAAAGCATTCGCAATCTGTTTTTCGACTTGGACTAGGGATGCATTGGCCTTCCTCAAATCAGCATTGGACCAAGTTTCCGCATCTAAATGGCAGCGAAAATATTCAAATCGATACACACTGTCCGAAGTTTGCTTATTTTTATCTATAGTAAACGGGAAGGAATACTTCTGATAGTCAGTGACTGTGCCATCTGTCCCTTTCATTTCTGAACGGAAAAGTTTCAATGAAAACTTATCTTGTTGGTAGATGAAATAGAGTTCGGGACTTATCCAGACCGCCGCTCCAAGATCATCTTTATCTTGATCCCTAAGCAGAATCCAGTCACCATACTTCAAATCGGTCTCATTTTTGATTTGCAGACAAAACTTTGATCCGGTTAAAAATCCAATCTCTTCTACAGGCACAGCTATCAGCGAAGCTGAAAATTCGGAAAACAGTAAAGGAGCTGACCAATTTGATAGGCCGTTGGTTTTCGAAACCACTCCATGCAGTTCTTTGACCCGCGAAGGAACACAGGAATTCAATTCGGCTTCACAGCTTTTTTTGAACATCGACTTTTTCAAGCATTGTTTGATGAGAACTTCGGAAAGATTTTGCTGAGCGACCAGATTGCTCAAAAGCGTTTCTAGCTTGTCACATTCCATTTCTTTTAATGTGATCAATCCACTTTTCTCACTGAGAACTTGTGAATGACTATGAAGACTGAATAGAAAAAATAAAAAGACTAGCGATTTCATTTCATTTTTTTACTGATAAATTCGTGAATATGCTCGACCACTTGTTCAAAATTTAAACTGGTCGTATCGACAACCAATGCATTTTCAGGAATCTGCAAAGGGGCCGTCTTACGCGTCAAATCTTGTTGATCACGAATCTGTTGGGCTTGTTTTGTTTCTGAGGCCGATAGACCCAATTCTTTGGCTCTTCTCTGCGCGCGATCTTCCTGCCTTGCCGTTAAATAGATTTTAATTTTAGCATTGGGAAATACCACTGTTCCACAGTCGCGCCCTTCGGCAACTAAACCATGATTCCCTTCGGCGCACTGACGCTGAACCTTTAACAGTGAGGCACGTACCAATGGAAATTGACTGACTTTACTGGCCGCCGAACCTACGTCTTCTTGTAAAATAAGATCAGTTACGTCGCTGTCATTAAAAACAACTTTTGTTTGATCATCGCTCATCACTACATTCCAAACATCACTGCTGGCTAAGTGACTTAATTGCAATTCATCGGCTAAATCCGTATTGGTTTGTAAGGCCGCAAAGGCCAACCCACGATAAAAAGCACCTGTCGAAACCCACTTCCAATGAAGCCGCTTGGCCAGCTCACGACTAACCGAAGTTTTGCCTGAAGCAGCAGGGCCATCAATTGTAATTACTCGACCCATATCTAATTCCTTATTCATATTTTCAATTTCAATTTGCATAACTATTTTTCTATTGTGTCGGCTGCGTTCAAAACACTTTTTAAAATTTCAATCGCTTTTTTATTCTCTTCCATAGTACCAACACTCATTCTTAATTGAGTTTTTAGACCATAATTGAGAACCGGTCGCAAAATAAGACCTTTTCTTAAAAGCATTTCGTTCAATTTAATGATATCTCTTTGAGTGTCAAATAGAACAAAGTTTCCCTGGGATTTTATGCAATTTAGCCCCAGTTTTTTAAGCTCGGCATAAAAATAATCCAGGCCTTCCCAAACCATTTCTTTTGACTTTTTAACGAAGTCTTTATCCTGCAATGCCGCTACGGCTGCCACTTGTGCCAAATCATTGATGTTAAAGGGATTTCGCACTCGATTATAAAGATCAATGACCGAAGGGTGTGCGATCAAAACACCGACTCGAATTCCGGCAAGTCCGTAAGCTTTTGACAGAGTTCTTATCACGGCGATTTGTGGATTTTCAGTAACCCAACCAATGGCCGATTGATAATCGGGTTCGCGAATAAATTCGAAATAGGCTTCATCAAAAATAAAAAGCAAATTAGGATTGCTTGAATACTCATCAACTAA
>JAYSSX010000373.1:0-2211 GCA_043720315.1 Pseudobdellovibrionaceae bacterium
TTAACAGTGCTAAATTTATGAGTAATACGGTTTTTATTACTACTTGGGATGAAAGCGGAAGTTTCTTCGGTAAAAATCAGATTTACACAACTATTTCAGGTCCCGCAGTAAAACCCGGCGTTTTTACCAATGCCCTTAATCTTTACAGTTTAATGCATTTAATGGAAGATAACTGGAGTTTAGGAAATTTACAAAAAGAGGACGCAACGGCAACTCCAATTCCAAATATTTGGCAGTAATTGTTTACTCAGCTACTACACGGCTATTACAAGGCGCCTTTGGATAATTCCATGGGCGTTTTTTATTTCTCAACTAAAGACGCTTAAAGATAAAGACTAGATTGGACAAAGGTCCTATTCGGAATCGTCGTTACTTATAAATTTCCTAAAAATGACGATAAAGAAAAAGACAATCAATGGGGTCCAATTGATGAAAAATAAATTTTTTTGTTTTGTTTTTACACTTATTTCTTCTTGGTCACCTTTTTCATTTGCACAAAATCTGTCCGAGCCATTTGACCTAAAAAAATCAGAAATGCTTTTAGAATCAGAGGTTAGTAAAAAATCTTGTACATTTAGTCTCCCCACGGCTAGAAGCATTTATGCCCAGGTTCCCACTCACTTAAAATCTTTGCAGGTGATCGCTGATTGTACCCAAAGCGAACAGCAGGATATGAATCAGTATACAGCCAATGAAACTAAAGAGATCTTTGAACAGTCGCGAATTCTATCTATCGTGCCAAAGTTATTGGAAATGGCGCAGGTAAAAGATTTGGTCCCTATCTTAAGAGAAGTTGAAGTCAAAAAAGATAAAAATATTTCTGACTATCTAATGATTAACGAAATATACGAAAGAATGGACGAGCCAGAAAAGCAAATTGCCTCACTGAAAGAAGCTATTAAAAATTCGCCCGATGATCCTCAATTATTACTGTTGTTAGCCTCTAAACAATTCGACGGTGGACAACGAGAAGAAGCCGAAGGTCTGTTTAAAACCTACGCCGAAAAAGCCGCTACTCATCAAAGTCGTTTGTACCTTATGGCCTATGTTTTAGCGTTAGCTTATCCGCAGGCTTTAAGTTTGGGATTGGTTTTGGCAATCTGGTTCTTTGGATTTGCCTTGGCTTACAGAAAAACCGAAGCATTCAGCGAATGGAAAGAAGCTCATATCGCCATGCCATTGGTTATTGCCGTTTTACCTCCTCTATTAGCCTTCCGCTTTTGGCAAACCGGTAAGGCATTGCCTTTAGGAGCCTTACTGATCGTTGCCATTGTCCAAATCTTTTTCCTATTGCGTCCGATACTGTCCATTTTTTATGGACCGATTTTGGGCTTCATCGGAAAAATATTTTATTTTGTTTTTAATGGAACTTTGTTAGCAAAAAAATTGGGAGCTTTAACCACAGGGTCACGCGCGTTGATCTCATTTTTGACATTGGTGGTGTTGGGAACTATTGCTCCCACGATTGAAAGTACTGATATTAAATATGGTTTGATCGTATTCAGTTCACTAATATTATATGCTACTATAGGTTCGTTGATGGTTACTTTCATGCGATCTCGCGAAAGCCTTTTGGTTTCCTTACGATGGCTGGGGATTGCAGCCACGTTTCCTTTTTTAATTTCCTATTTGGTCGCTAACTGGAGTAGTTTGGGAGCTCCATTCTTGGTAGGGCAAGTTCCCTCTCATAAGGCTATCGATAGTTTTGCAAGTTACCTCATTTTTTGGGGCGTTTCACTGTTTTTAGCTTTGCATCTTAGTAAAATTGTTGCCGAGGCGGTCATTCAGCCAATCACAGAAATTATTAATAAAGTTGCAATGATCGAAAAGGGTGCCTTCGAGGCCAAAGTCGAAATTATTTCTAAAGACGAAATTGGTCACCTAGGTAGTGCGATAAATCGGATGGGTAGTGGTTTAGGAAAACGAGAAAAAATTGAAAAGACCTTCCGTAAATATGTTGATGCCCAGGTCGCCGAAAGAATTTTAAATGGAGTAGAAACAGAATTACGTATTGAAGGCGAAAGCGTGAATGCGGTTATTTTGTTTGTAGATATTCGGGGATTCACAAAGTTATCAGAAAAAACTCCTCCTAAAGAAATTGTTCATTTGTTAAATCATTTTTTTGAAAAAATGGTCCGAATCATTCAGGATCATAACGGAATTATTGATAAGTTCATCGGTGATAATATGATGGCTGTCTGGGGAGTTCCA
>JAYSSX010000374.1:0-3704 GCA_043720315.1 Pseudobdellovibrionaceae bacterium
GGCGAAGATCAAATGGCAATGCTTGTAAGGATCCTGTCGTTTAATTTAGGAGTCGAAGTCGGACAAATAGTGGCACTTACGGTGATGCTTATTTTTTTAAGCGGCTGGCGAAAAACGGTTGGCTTTGTAAAGCTTGCTTATGCCGCCAATGTGGCTTTGATTGCTGGGGGAATTTTTCTTTTCTTTATGCAATTTCATGGTTATTGGCACACCTCGGATCCAGATTCATTTCCGTTAAACAAAGACGATCATTCCCATGTTCATCAAGACATGGAACAAGAGCAATTAAATAGTCACTAAAACTAAATAACAATAAAAAGGAGAAAATATGAAACTATTATTAACTATCGCCTTATTTACTATTTTACCAAATACTGTACTTGCCCACGGAGACCATGCGCCAAAAGTAGCCAATTGCTCGAAAGAATGTACCAAGGAGCAAGTTGAAAATGCAATTCCTGCTTCCGTCGAGATATTGGTCAACGCAGGAAGAATTGAAGCGGCATGGACAACAGCCAAAATTGATAAAGTTGAAAAAAAATATTTTAAGAAGGGGGCAGAATGGGTCGCTGTTTTAGTTGATGATAAACTTCCTGAAAACAAGAAACGTCGATATATCTTTATCACGACAAAAGGTTACCTAAACGGTTCGAACACTACGGGCGAGTAAATGGAATTTCTACTAATAAAGTTATTATATTCAATTACGGCTTTTGCTTCTGAAGAAGGCGGCAGTCATTCCCACGGGGCAGGTAGGGAGTCAGAACATCTATTTCCAGTGTTGATGGTCTTTGCGGTTCTCGTTATAGGCGGATTAGTATTTCACTTTATGACTAAAAAGAAGTAGTAATGTTTCAATGAAATCGAAATACTTATTTGCTTTAAAAAACTACAGGGCAGCTTTTATAGCGGCTCTGTTCTTTGGCTGTATTGCCCCGGGCGCTAAATTGCTATCGCAAACCCTTCCGCCGCAAAGTATGGCAGGTTTAATGTACTTATCTGCTGGGATGGGCTTATTCGTTATTTTATTATTTAGGAGGAACTTTAAGGCTGCGATTTCTAGAGTTCAAAAGACAGACTTTAAATGGTTTATCCTGGCAACTATTTTTGGTGGAATTTCTGGCCCGGCCTTTCTTACTTATGGGATTAATTATATCAGTGGGTCAACGGCATCTTTGCTTTTGAATTTAGAGGCTGTACTTACTTCGCTAATAGCTTGGTTTATCTTCAAGGAGCATTTTGAAAAAAAGATCGTGTATGGAATAATTTTAATACTTTTAGGGTGCTTAACTTTGTCTTTCAATTCGCAGATGAGTTCGGGAGTGGATACATTTCTGGGCTTTGTACTCATCTGTCTTGCTTGTTTATCTTGGGGAATTGATAACAACGTTACACGAAATATTTCGCATTTGGACCCTGTTCTTACGGCATCATTCAAAGGATTGATCGCTGGAAGTTCAAATTTATTTTTAGGCTACTTAATCGGAGAAAGACTAAGTGCAGGAACTGAAGTTCTTATGTTGTCAGTTTTAGGTTTTTTAGGAATTGGAATTAGTTTAGTAGCTTTTATTGTTTCGTTGGGGGCAATTGGAACATCTAGAACTGGGGCCATTTTTTCTACGGCACCTTTTATTGGTTCGTTGCTTTCGATTGTTTTCTTAAAAGAGCCTTTAAGTTTGCCTTTTACATTTGCTCTGATGCTAATGGCTGGCGGCCTTTGGTTTCATCTTAGTGAGGACCATGGTCATGAGCATGAACATTATGAATTAGAGCACACACATGAGCACATTCATGATGAGCACCATCAGCATAGTCATTCAGTAAATGATCCAACCAGCGTACCGCATTTACATAGGCACAAGCATAAGCAACTTATACATAAACACCCGCATTTTCCAGATATCCATCATCAGCATGAACATAGGTAAAATTTAAGATGCAGTCCGTTTGGTAAATGGTGGTGTCCTAGGAAGATGGAGCGATTGGACAAATTTAAATGGAATCTTTAGGCTTCTCGCGTATTTGTTTTTCTTGGATAAAGTATTTGATCCCGATTAAGGCGCCATAATGATCTGCCTTTTCGTTTGGTTTTCTTGTTAAATCAATCGAATAACGGGCATCAATGATCGCCGCATATCTTCCTGAACTCCAAACCTCAGCTTCGATAGAAAAATCCAATCCGTATTCCGTAATATCTCGGGCTGAAGTTAAGAGTTCATGGCCAGCGGCGATTCTTTTATCGACCTCAATGACGCTGCCCGCTGTATAGGATGAAAAAATGGCACAGGAGGCTGAGAGATAAGGAGTAAACCATTTTCTATATCCTAATGTGATGTGTACCAGTTCGGTTTGTTCGCTGGCAAAATCCCCATTTTCATAGCGATAAAAAACCTTATCGATCTGAAACATGGCTATTTCGAGGGCACTATGATCGCTGAGGTCTCCCTGAACAATCAAGCCTCCACCACCTAGATAAGGCGCCTTCGGTTGCTGTTCGATAGGTTTAAAATTAGTTCTCGAAACAAAAGGTCCTAAAACAGCAGAGATGTTGCCCTCTTTTGGTTTATAAGCAAAGCTTTGAACGGAGAGTATTAGAAGAAGTCCCGAAAACAAATATCGCATGGGGAGAGCTTAGGATTGGCATCAATAATAATACAATCAAATTCTTCAAGATTTACTTTTTTTTGCGTCTGCATGCTGATCTTTCGTCCCTGTTGGGCTGAAGAGGCCGCCACTTTTGAGGATAAGTTTATAAATAGCAATATTGCCGTCTCTGAATGGTTTGACGGTGTGGCTGACGGTCTCGATCTTTTCTTAGTGGGAAAGCGTCTCACGACAAAAAGTAATGAGACCAATGTAAAGCTAGAGAGTTCAGTTTCGGTCAATGCCGAAAGTAAACCTTTGTATTCTAACGGCGTGAATGTGAATTTACGTCTCCCCAATGTCGAGGAATACTGGAATTTGAAATTCACTTCCTATGACGATTCTGTCGAAAAGCGGGCAACCGTGCGCAGTCCTTTAAGAAGGACTCCTCGTGAAAAAAAATATGGAGCTACTGTGGGACTTTTTCAGAAGGTAGGGGCCGTACGAGTTTCTTTTCAGCCGCGCATCTCTTTGGGCAATGTTTTAAAGATTTCACATTCTTTAAATTTTGAAAGTATCCTCGATTTCAAAACCTTTAAAGTAAATCCAAAACTTGAACTTTTCGCTCGACCAGAAGATGGAACCGGAATGTTTTTAGCAGCCAATGTCTATGTCCCTTTAGGGAAATTTTGGTCTTTCACATTGATCAATGATGGAGAGTATTTTGAAAAAACGCATTTGTTTTCAGTTTCCAACGGATTTTCATTCGGAGAGGTTCTAACGGAGTCTACATCAATGTCCTATGACTTGATTTTTGACTCGAATAATCAGCCTTCTTACCATTTAAATGCCTATTCTTTGGCGGTCACCTTTCATAAAGTGCTCTATAAAGAAATATTAGATTACTCTTATGGTCCACATCTGACTTTCACCAGGGAGAAAAGCTTCCGGAGTGTCCCTGGTTTGAGCGTTGCGGTTGGCCTTAATTTTTAATAGGATAGATTTCCAGTTTTATTCAATTCATAACTCGAAGGTCGTAAGTTCAAATTCTGCTCTCGCAACCAATTTCTTCAATTTGATAATCCAAATTTTAATAATGGTTTCAAATTGAAGAAATTGGT
>JAYSSX010000375.1:0-1780 GCA_043720315.1 Pseudobdellovibrionaceae bacterium
GGTTTATCGAAACCATATTGTTTATTTAAGGCTTCCATAACTTCGGCATTCATTCCGACGTTTCCCATTTTTTCGCCGCCTTCGCGGCCAGCTCCGCCAAAACGCATCGCTTGCAATTTCTGCTCGATAGGTCCACCAGGCGCCATATTAATAATAAGAAACGAGAACAGCGTGATTCCAATAAAAGTTGGGATCATCAACACTAACCTTCGGAACAAATATACGATCACGGTTGAATCCACCAGTAGTCATAACCAATTTCGTATTGGAAGGTATCACCTGGTTTTTTAAATCTTACGTTAGCACCATAAAAATTGTATTTTTGGTTAAACATAAAAACATAAGGCGCGTCATCTGCAACCTTTGCATAAACAGCTCTTAATTTTTTAATACGTACAGCGCGATCTTTTTCGATACGGGCTTCATCAATCATTTTGTCAACTTCAGCATTTTTATAATTAACAAAATTCGATGCCCCTGGAATAGCACTGGCAGAATGCCAAATTTGTTTTGGATCCCAATCAGTCACTCCACCCCATCCTAAGGCCACAGCTTCAAAATTACTTTCGTCGAGTAGTTTTGTGAATGAAGACCATTCTAAATACTTAATTTCCATTTTAATGCCGACTTTTTGTAAGTCTTCTTTAAACCAAGTCCAATATTTTTCCATATCTTTATTAGGATGAATCAGTTCAAATTTGAAATCGGCTTTTTTGCCATCAATCATTTTATCTAATACTCCGTCTTTATCGGAATCTTTCCAACCGGCTTTGTTTAACAACTCGGTGGCTTTTTTAGGGTCATAAAGAATTGGTTTTACTCCTGGATCAGCGTACTCACTTTGAATATAAGTTGGGCCAGTGGCTAGATCAGCCATTCCAAATAAAAACTTTTTATTCATCTCTTCGCGATTCATTAAGTGCGCTAATGCCAAACGAACATTTTTATCTTGAAATACTGGCTTCTTTTGATTCCATCCTACGAAGTAATATGACTTAGGAACTTTATTCAAAACTTTTTTGGCTTCGATCGTTTTACCCCAAGGATCGCCTTGAGTTTTTTTCATATAATTTTCTGAATTTAAGGCAAGGTAATCCAATTCGCCCTTTTTTAACATTTCGATTTGAACGTTTTCTTCTTTAACAAATCGAAAAACATATTTTTCGTAGTTTGCTGAGCCCTTCCACTCAGGAGTATTGAAACCATACCATTTAGCAAAACGTTTTAAGACAATTTTTTGACCTTTGTCGTAAGTGTCCAACATGTAAGGACCAGCACCAACGAAGGATTTATTCATCTTGCTACCCTTAGCAATATCTCCATAGACTTTCTTTGGGATGATTGATGTGGTTGCAACAACTTCAAAATTTTTGAAGTAATTGTCTTTCATCGTAAATTTAATGGTCGAAGGATTGACGATTTCGATATTTGAAATGCTTTCATAATACGGAATTTTTTCGGCAGCTTTGTATTCTGGAATTTTATAAACTTCGAAACTGAATTTGACGTCCTCAGCAGTAACCGGGTCACCGCTATGAAAGAAAATGTCTTTTCTTAAGGTAAAAGTAAAAGTCTTGTTATCTTTTGAAATTTCCCACTTATCCGATAAACGTGGTTTCCAATCATAAGTCTCAGGATGGCGACCCAATAAAGAGTCCATTGCCTCACTTAAAATAATATCAGCTGGTGTGTCATTCGCTGAAATTGGATTTATAGTGGGAGGCTCGGCTCCTGTATTGCGAGTCATAGTTCCCGCAACAGGGGCACTGGAATTTATTTC
>JAYSSX010000376.1:0-8946 GCA_043720315.1 Pseudobdellovibrionaceae bacterium
GAAACAGAATCAAAATAACTATCAGCATAAGTACCAGTTCCCGATATTTGCAAATCAGATAGCCGCAGCGAAACACCTAATTTCCATTCTGGCGAAAAGGTGTAGTGATATCCCAAAACCGTAATCAAAGAATTTTGAGTGATGGCCCTATCTTCGACGTAATAATATTTCAACTGATTCGTACCCTGAAAGGTTCGATCTTGAATCGATCGTACATAAGACCGAGCTGTATAGTAAAAGGTAATGCCAAAAGCTTCCCGATAAGAAATTTTCCTAGCAACTGCAACTCCAACCCACAGCGATTCGTCAGTAACCGAAAGAGAAGTTTTGTGATCAGACGTCGAGGTCACATCACCTTTGTAGTTATCGTATTCAGGAGTGACTATCGACAAAGCAAAAGTATATTCTTGCAAATACTCCTTTAAAAAATCTTTATAGCGAACAATACTTCCCGTAGAAGATGGAAGTGATCTAAAAAATCCTTGATTTACTTTCAAAGCCGATTTTGTAATGTCTTCGGCTTGACCATATTGAGTGTCAAATTTTTTATAAATACCCACAGCCGCAGAGAAACTTTGGCCTTCTAACAGAGCTAAGGTAGCTGGATTGTACCAGGCCAATGCCGAAGCATCACTATGTAATGCTGTGTAAGCCCCAGCCATACCTGCGGCCTGATCGCCAATTAAAATTGAATTGTAATTAGAAAAAGCCGCCATCGAATTCTGGCTTTGTAAAAACAAAAATAGACCGAAAAAAAAGGCCGTTAGCTTCATCGAGCTTCCGACAGACAAATATCTAAGTAAGACTGAGGATCTAAACAAGCTCCACCAATTAAAAAGCCATCTACGTTTTTAATTCGAATGAGTTCCTTGGAGTTATCTGGCTTTACACTGCCACCATAAAGAATTTTTACCGAGTTCAATTTCCTCTGATCCAAATATTGGCGTAAGTAGGCATGGACTTCTTCCACCTGACCCGAAGTGGCCACTTTTCCGGTACCTATCGCCCATACTGGTTCGTAGGCCAAAATTAATTCCGACGGTTTTTCAAACCCGTTCAAAGCGGCATCCAGCTGCTCTTTCAAAATATCGAAAGTTTTTCCGGCCTCACGCTGTTGTAAAGTTTCTCCGATACATAATATCGAAATCATTCCCAAATTAGAAGCTAACTTAATTTTTTTATGAATGGCTTCATTGGTTTCGCCAAACAGGCTACGACGCTCGCTGTGTCCGATTAAGGCAAGATCTCCTCCCATTAATAACACTCCCACCGATGAAACTTCTCCGGTGAAGGCCCCTGACATTTCTGCGCCAATATTCTGTGCACCCCAACTAAAACGACCACGTGGCACAGAATGATTAACAATATTTTCAAATAAAGACGCCGAAGTAATATGCAAGTTTGTCGTGGAAGGAAAAAACATAAAGTGATTTTTTAAAACAGCACTTTTTTGATCAGCATTCAAAGCCATTAATTTTGCGAAAAACTGTTTAAAGTATTCCGGCATTTCATCTGGATATTTATTTAACTTAAAATTTCCTGCATAAATTTTATTGGCCACTTTATTTCCCCTCAAAGATTCAAGTTAAATTGCTGCCGGTCTATACTTTACACGTAAAACCTCTAAACCTGGCAACTTATCTCCTTGAAGATATTCTAAACTAGCACCGCCACCGGTTGAGATATGAGTCATCTGTCCCGCGTACCCTGAAGCCACGGCTGCAGCCGCAGAATCGCCACCGCCTACAATCCTTTGGCCTTTCGACTCGGCCAATGCTTTGGCAATAGAAAAAGTTCCATTCGAGAAGGCTTCTTTTTCAAAAATGCCCATAGGACCATTCCAGAACAATGTCTCGGCCTTTGCGATTGCCGCCGAATAATTTCTAATAGTTTGCGGTCCGATATCTACTGCGATATCGCCTTCTTGCATATTTACCTGAGGGCATATTTTACCTTGAGAACTTGCTAAATTATCTGTGACGATATGATCCACCGGTAGCAAAAGAGTTTTGCCCCGCATTTCCATACGTGCAATCATTTCCCGTGCGTAATTTAATTTATCGGTTTCCACTAATGACTTTCCAACATTAAATCCTTTAGCCTTCAAAAAAGTGTACGCCATTGCGCCGCCTATTACGATGCCGTCGACTAAATCCATGATTTTTTCAATCACTGCAACTTTGTCACTGACTTTCACTCCACCTAAAATGGCCAAATAGGGCTTTTTAGTATTGGCTAATAATTGATCTAACATTTGAATTTCTTTTTCGATCAAAAAGCCAATCCCCTTATTTGCAATCATTCTCGGTAAAGCATCAATACTTGCATGGGCTCTATGACTGGCACCAAAGGCATCATTAATATACACCTCTGTGTTTAAAGCCAATGACTGAGCAAACTCATCTGAGTTTTCAGTTTCACCTGGCTCAAAACGCAAATTCTCTAATAACAGCAGTTGGTTTTTTTTCAATCCAATTAACAGAGGCTTCACGGCTTCTGAACTGGGCTCTTCTATTAAAATAACTTCTTTTTTCAAAAGCTCCGTTAATTTTTTTGCAACCGGCTCTAAAGAATATTTTTTATCGTCGGCAGACTTGGGACGTCCTAAATGCGACGCCAATATCAATTTAGCCCCTTTTTCCATGGCATAAATTATGGTTGGAAGACTGGCTTCAATGCGAGTTAAATCTGTAATGACCCCATTTTCTATGGGTACGTTCAAATCCAATCGCATAAAAACATTTTTTTCATTCAATTCGAAATCACGAATGGTTTTAATACCCTTTAGTCCGCTCACAATTAAATTCCTTTTCCAGCCATATAAATAGCAAGGTCAATCATCCGATTTGAAAAACCAGTTTCATTGTCATACCAAGAAAAGACTTTAGCCATACGTGGCCCAACGACCATTGTAGAGTCTAAATCTATGATCGAGCTGTAGGGATTACCATTATAGTCGACACTGACTAAAGGTTTATCTTCAACAGCAAGAACGCCTTTTAGCGATCCTTTAGAAGCTTCGATCAATGCCGCATTAATACTTTCCACAGTCATATCTTTACGTGTTGTGATGGTAAAATCAACTAAACTAACATTCGGAGTAGGAACCCGAATCGAAACACCATCAATTTTACCCTTAAGATCTGGCAACACCATTCCCACGGCAGTCGCAGCACCCGTAGTTGTTGGAATCATACTTACAGCTGCAGCGCGAGCCCGACGTAAATCTTTGTGAGGAGCATCCAAAATCTTTTGGTCATTGGTGTAGGAGTGAATAGTTGTCATCATTCCGTGCTCAATTCCAAAACTGTCATTCAAAACCTTTGCCATTGGCGCTAAACAATTAGTTGTGCAAGAAGCATTACTAATCACAACGTGTTTTGCGGGGTCATAAGAAGTATGATTAATTCCGTAAACCATTGTGGCATCGACTCCGTCAGCAGGTGCTGAAACCATTACACGTTTAGCTCCACCTTTTAAGTGCCCTAAGAATTCTTCTTTCTTTTTAAATGCACCTGTACACTCTAAAACCATATCAACGCCCCAATCCTTCCACGGAATTTCCGCGGGATTTTTATTGGCTGATACAGGAATTTTTTTTCCGTTAACGATCAGGTTTTTTTCATCATGAGAAACATCATGTGCGTAGGTACGATGTGAACTATCGTATTTTAAAAGGTGAGCAATTCCATCCAAACTGTCCAGACTATTAATTCCAACAATTTCAACCTGATCAAAACCAGCTCTGAAGAGAACTCGTCCGATACGTCCAAAACCATTAATTCCGACTTTTATTTTAGCCATTACAGACTCCTTTAGTTTTTATTTAAAGCTTTGCTGGTCGCAACCGTGCTCCGCGAGTCTGCCTTACCAGATCAGTTTCGGAAACAGTTGACGCGCATTTTCGTTAGTAATTTCGCAAAGTTTTTCAAGAGAGATGGATTTAAGATCAGCCACCTTTTGAGCGGTATGAATGACATAGGCAGGAGTGTTCTTTTTACCTCTCTCGGGCACTGGGGCCAAGAAAGGAGCGTCTGTTTCGACGTGCAAGCGGTCTAAAGGAACAAATTTCAAAGTGTCGCGCAAAGAATCAGCATTTTTGAAAGTAACCACACCGCTAAAAGAGATGTTGTAGCCTAAATCCAGGCACTTTTTAGCCAATTCTTGAGAACTAGTGAAACAATGTATTAGGCCAGTCACTTTACCTTTAAACTCGTTCAAGATTTCAAACGTATCTTCTTCTGCGTCACGAGTATGAATCTCCACAGGCATTTTTAATTTAGCAGCCAATTCCAGCTGTTTTCGAAAAGTCATTTTTTGTTCTTCAGGAGCCGAGTTTTTATAATAATAATCCAAGCCAATTTCGCCAATCGCAATCACTTCTTTTTCCTGAGTATACTGCAAAAGATACTTTTCGACTTCTTCCGTCCAAACGGCTCCATGGTGCGGGTGAATGCCTAAAGTACAAAAAACTTTCGGATAATATTTCTTCGCAATATTTAGGACGATAGGTAAATCCGCAGGTTCGGTACCAATCGTAACGATTTTATCAACACCATTGACTGCTGCCATTTGAATGACCTCATCGGTGGTGCCTTCTAACATGTCTAAGTGTGCATGGACGTCGATGAATCCCATAATTTGTTGATCATATACCAAAACTTTTCAAAAGTTAAGGAAACGTCAGCGCTGGCCGCAATTTCGGCCTCCTGCTCTAAAGCTTTTAGACTGATGTCTAATAAAACTTGAGGCGGCAACGGAATGAATGACAACAATGCAGCCATTTTTTGCTGACTTGCAACTGTGGGAATTTCCCCTGATTGCATTAAAGCCATGTCTTTAAAAATAAGACTTAAGTAGTAGTAATACCGAACTTGGCGCGAGCGTTCCTTTTCCAAATCTTTAAAGGCACTGGAAGCGCTGATGCCCCTATCAGTTACCCAGGATTCAAAATGAACCCAAGCCATTTCTTTGATTAGAATTTCAGCCGGATCATTCATCTCTTTCAATTTTTTTACGCTGCCCTGACTTAAATGAATCTGCCAGGCCTCGCCATTGAAATTTTTCTTTAATTGTTCTTCCGACAATGGACGGAAACGCATAATTTGCGATCGTGATAAAATGGTTGGCATCAACGCTGTGTGATTGGCCGTGATTAAAATAAAGTAAGTATCATCAGGTGGCTCTTCGAACATTTTCAACAGACTGTTCGCTGCACTTGAATTCATTGTATGCGCCTGATTGATTATCACCAGTTTTGCCCGTCCGCCCCCGCGCAAGGATAGAAAACGAGTGATCTCATGCGCCTGTTCAATTTTAATAATATTTTTTTCGGGCTCGATAAGGAGAACTGATTCTGATTGCAGTTTCTCAATCCGCACGCAGGAACCACATTGTCCGCACGGGGCACTTTCTTGATAATCGCAATTCAATTTTTGAGCTAATGCTTTGGCGACCATCTGTTTACCAATCCCTTCTGGACCGGTAAAAATAAGGCAACTTGGAAGATGTTTT
The DNA here is from genome assembly GCA_043720315.1 of Pseudobdellovibrionaceae bacterium. Classification (GTDB taxonomy): domain Bacteria; phylum Bdellovibrionota; class Bdellovibrionia; order Bdellovibrionales; family Bdellovibrionaceae; genus JAYSSX01. The sequence goes on from JAYSSX010000376.1 coordinate 5,515, forward strand.
TTATCAACGGCGGATAACAATAAATCGATTTGTTGTTCGTGCCCAATTATTCGTTTTAAAAGCTGAGCCATTGTATTTTTTTAAGATGGGCTAAAAGTTGACTTAAAAGTTTTTCCGGAGTTTCGGCAGCATTTAGCACTAACCAACTGGAAGTATCTTGCTGAGCCTGATTTAGAAATGAGTTTCTCACTTTTGTATGAAAAGTATCGGCTTCCGATTCCATACGATCTTCATTTTCGCCACCACTTAACGACCTTTGATTCCGTCTGCGACGACTTTCATCCACGGTCAAATCTAACAACACCGTTAAGTCAGGTTTTACAAAGTCAGTGGCAAAATCATTTAATTTTTCAACCCATTGAGTTTGTATTTCACGACCACCAGCTTGGAAAGCTACCGAGCTGGCAGTATACCGATCACAAAGTACCCACTTTTTATCTTTGATGGCGGGTTTAATGATCAGTTCCACATGCTGAGCCCGGCTGGCTTCATAGAGCAGAAGTTCTGTTCTGGCTGTGGGTGCTTGGCCTTTGGTTCTTAAAATCAGTTCCCGAATCTCATCACCTAATTCGGTACCACCTGGTTCACGAGTTCGAATTAAAGAAATGTCACGGGCCTTCAAATGCGATTCTAAAGCATTCATCAAAGAGCTTTTTCCCGAGCCGTCCAAACCTTCAAAAACAATAAATTTCATATGGTGATTATCTGCCAACAGGTGGGTCTTATTGTCACTGTAATTTCCGGCAAGACGCTGCGTATATAATGGTTAAAGAGAAATACTCATCGGTTTCCCAGTTGTATAATCAACTGGTACTCTTTGAATGATATCTTCTTTGACTAGTTGCTCAGCTTGCTCTGGTTTATTCTTGTGCATGTGCTCAAATCGCAGCGAAGCGTACTTCAAAAGTAGTTTTCCGAAACGATTCATCTCGTTCTGCATTTCGGCAATGTCTTGTTCACGCCAAAGTTGCATTAGAACTTCGGTATCTGTACTTCGTGACCATTTTTTTTCTTTAATAATTTTTTCAGCCGACTGATATGGATTTTTTTGCAATTCTGCAGCAATGGCTTCCGCCATCACAGAGGCTTTTTCATTGGACAATCGTTTCGCGTCCGAAAGAATCACACGGTCAATTGGCCAAGGCAGTCGGGCTCGTTGCAACATCGTTAAAAATTGATTGTCCTTAAATAAAATAGAATCCTTTTTGACGTCTAACCCTTCCAGTTCATCCAACAATAATGAACGCATTGCGTGGCCTAAACGTAAACCAACTAGTGAGGCTTCTTGATAAGGAATTTCAGCCGGTATGGTAAACGCCAGTTCAATATTTTCAGTGAGGTTTTTCCATTTTTTCGCAAAATAATCGGCTTTGATTTTCATCAGCAACAGTTGATATCTTGCCAAGGTTGCATTCAAAACAGACTCTTTTTCAATTTCCCCACGAACATAAGGAGTGGCCTGTTTAAAGTTCTTTAAGAATTGGCTCTGCCCAGATTCATTTTGTGACCAAAGTGCCTTAAACTGACTTTGTTCTTTTTTATCCCAAGTTGATAAAGAAGTTTTATAAAGGGCTATGATTTCATCGGTCGATTTCAGTTTTTCAGCAAACAAGGCAAAATGCGGATAATCGATAACAGTCATTGCTGACTTAATGGGCGTTTCTTTAGGTTCTGCACTCATTGAGTTTTTACGAACGATAGGTTTTTCCAGCGGTTGTTTTTCGGCAGACTCGGAGTTGACCTGTGGTTGGATTCGGGCCAAAACCCTAGGGGATAGCGATTGTGGAGTGCGCACCTTAATATAGTCCACGGCTATTTTATTGGCTGATTTCTTTTTAGAAGCACCCGCAGAAAATGAAAATAGAAAACCCGTCGCAATCAAAGTCATCAAAACGTAAGAATTTACTCTAATCAACGGGCCTCCAAACAGATTATTTCTGTCATATTAACATCATTATGATAAGGCATGGTGCGTTATCTAATGCTGTAATTTATAAATGTGCATATATTGCTTTCTGCTTAAATTAATTAATTGGGAGTCTCATGGAAACATTCTTAACGGTTACGCATTTGTTAGTTGCTCTTATTCTTATTGTTTTAGTTCTAGTCCAAGACTCTAAAGGTGGTTCTGTTGGTGGCGCATTTGGCGGCGGAGGATCTCAATCTATTTTAGGCGCAACTGGAGCCGCAACGATCGCTCAAAAATTAACTCGAGTGGTAGCTATTCTTTTTGCAATTACTTGTATCGCCTTAACGATTCATTCATCGACAAAAAATAAGAGTGTTATGGAAGGCGCAGCAGCCGTCGCTCCTTTAACAGCTCCGGTAACTCCTCCTGCGGGAAGTGCAACAGCTGGATTACCTGAACAAAAAACAGCGGCTTCTGCTGATCAAAAGGCAATGGCTCCTGCTACCGAAAAAACTGAGCCTAAAACTGAAAATAAATAATGTCTGATAAAAACAAAAAGGTCTTTGCAATACTACTGATCGCTGGCCTTTTGTTGATTGGCGCTTCTTTATTTCTGTTCTCAAAAAAACAAACGAACAAACAAAGTCAAGAGCAACGATTAGCCAGGCTAGATAATGACTCGGGTTCTGTGACAATATTAAGAAAAAATCTGACACAAAAAGAAATCGTTGAAAATTATAATGATCTGTTTGATTTGGATTCGGTCGAGACCTCGGACACGGGGAGTGCCACAGTCACTGTGGAAAATTTTCGTGTGAAATTGATGTCCAGTTCCCTAATCACTTTAGAAAAAGTCACCGACAATGTGGATCATCACATCCTACTTATTTTAAAAAGAGGCGATGTCAAAATTGAAAATTTTGGCACCGAAGGTGAATTGTATATTGCGAAAAACGGCGAAAGAGTTTCGGCCATTGATTACAATGGATCGCAGTTAGCGTATTCGCCGGTAGAAGCTGCGACCCCTACTCCGACAGAAAATAAATTAAGCCAAACTTTATCCGAAGAAGATATTTTTGCGATTTTAAATGGTCATAAAACTTCATTTCAAAAGTGCTATCGCCAACTCATCCAAACTATTCCCGACGCCAAAGGTGAGGTTTCGATGGCCTTTACTATTGAAACAACAGGAAAAATCTCTGGCGTACAAATCACTTCACAAAATTTGACCCAAGAAGAATTTAAACGTTGCCTCTCAGACCTATTATCCCGGATAGAATTCAAATCATTTACGGGACAACCGATCTCGACTTTATTTCCATTAAAATTCGAATAAGCAAAAACCACCTTTGAAGACGGCTCTTTAGGATTGTTCAAAAAGTTTCAGATGCGAGGCGGATTCTTACAAAATGCGTAAAGGAGTACACTTTGTACTTCTAACGAGTTTTTAAGAATCCAACGAAGCAGATTAACCTTTTTCAACGATTCTACCGGTAGTCGTGGATGTAGTCGATCCGGTCTTG
>JAYSSX010000377.1:0-3791 GCA_043720315.1 Pseudobdellovibrionaceae bacterium
CGTTTAGCTGCTACAGTATAGGCCCAGATTTTATCAATTAGAGAATTGTCGGCCTTTCCGTCAATAAGTAAAAGACCTTTTCCAGAATGAATATCCTGAATTGCCCAAGGGAGGATGACACTTTCGGTTTTACCCGCATTCGTTGTGCCAATTACCTGCGTGTGCATGGCCCGCTGTCTGGGCTTAATCCAAATTTCTTCGCCGTCGTCAGAAGTCCCACAGAAAACTGATTCATCGACTTTCTCAATGACAGATTTTTCAAATAGATTATTATCACGCATTTTTTTTATTCTTTTCCATAAAATTCCGCCCAAGGGAATAAGAATTATTAGGCTCAACCCTGCCACTAAAAATTGATGGCGAGATGAGGCCCAGAACCAAACTGTAAAACGCTCATAAGCTTTAAAAAGAAAAAGTAAAATCAATCCGCCAAAAATAATTCGTTCTCCGCCAAATGAGGGATTGTTTTTATCTTCCATGGGTTGCCCCTGCATCTCTAAATGTAAAAGGCTGGTTCAGGACGGCAATAGTTTCAGCGCCATTTTCTAACTCAATCCATTTTCGTTCTTTTTGAAGTTCTTCACCCATGGCATTCGCACGATCCGTTGCAGTTTGAGCAACGGCATTGCGAAGACCATTTTCATGACCACCTTGATTTGCTCCAAGTGCTCCAGTGTTCATGGAGCCAGCCGCATAAGCACCAACGAAACGAGTAAGCGTCTGGCCAACAGCATTTCTCATTCCGTCGGAGTGAACATTTCCATGTTGTGTGTAACGAATTCCTTTCCGGTTTGGTGACGTGAGTAGCGGGAAAGATTGACCTTCATTAAGGCTTTGAATGATCAAAGCAGGAGGTATCAATGTCAGAACGAGGAAAAGTCAGCGACGAGTTTACGATGGAGGAAAGGTCTAGGTTACTGAGTCAACACGCAGCATCAGGTCTGCGGTATGATGAGTTCGCCAAAGAGCACAACGTCAATCCACAAACGTTTAAAAATTGGATATGGCACAGTAAGCGGCCAGCAAGTAAACCAATGCGCTATAGTCCGGTGGAGCGCAAGAAAATCGTGGAGCAATTTTTAAGTGAAGAAGTGCCGCTGGTTGATTTTGCAAAGACATGGGGGATCTCGTCACATACGTTAAGGATTTGGCTGGATCGCTTTGATCAAAATGGGTCTGATGGACTAATGGATAAATCACCGAAAGCTGGGGACAAGCGACTAGGATCAAAGACCTCGAAAGCGGTTCGCGAAGAAATCATATCGATCAAGAAAAAAGAACCACGGTATGGACTTAAAAAAATTAAACAATGGATGTACCGTTTTCGCGGGGTAAATGTTTCAACTGGGACTGTGAAGAAAACAGTTCTGGGTGAAGGCTTAGAGTTGAATAAAGTTTATAAGAAACGAAAAAAATCATCCGATAAAATTCGCCGGTTTGAACGTGCGACACCGATGCAGCTGTGGCAATCAGACATTACGCAGTTAAGTGTGGGTCAAAATTCGATGCGGGTATATTTAACAATTTTTATGGATGATCATTCGCGATTTATAGTTGGTTGGCGTTTACAAAGCCGTCAGACGGCGGATCTAGTGATCGATGCGTTTAAGGAATCAATGATCCGGCATGGAAAGCCGCGGGAAGTTTTAACAGATCAGGGCCGGCAGTATTTTGCATGGCGCGGGAAGAGTGATTTAGAAAAGTTACTTGAAAAAGAAAACATCAAGCATGTGGTATCGCGAGCGCACCATCCACAGACATTGGGAAAATGTGAGCGATTTTGGGAAACTGTTTATAATGAATTTTGGTCACGAATAAGGCCTTTTGATTTGGATGAGGCGCGCGAGCGGTTGAAATATTTTATAGATCATTACAATTACCAAAGACCGCATCAAGGTTTAGATGGCGCTGTGCCTGCGGACCGATTTTTTAGTGTTGCCAGTGAAATAAAAGCAGCGATTGAAAAAACAATAAAAGAAAATTCAATCAGAATAGCGCTTGGTGAATTACCAAGGCCACCGGCGTTTTTAATCGGTCAGGTTGGCGATCAGCGAATTGCGTTTCATGGAAGTGGTGGGAATTTTTATTTAACAAAAGAAAATGAGGAAAAGACAAATGGACCAGATACAAGCGTGCGAAGTGCCGATGCGGCCGATAAAGAGTTATCAGAAAAAGCAATTAATATCGAAATTACCAAAAGTACTACCGGCGATCCCGATCCGTCATTTATGGAACGAGGCTTCGACCCAGGATCAATTGCAAGCGCAGAAAAGATCACAGATACTGATGGAGTACTGGCAGGGTCAAATTACGAAGACAGAGGCGTCAAATCGCTTGGAGATAGTGCCGGTGCGGCTGTGGCAACTTTCGGTACAAGCGATGCTTGGGGTGAATGTGGGGTTATTAATGAGTCCAAAGACACGTAGACAGGAAATATCGGTTCATAAAAGAACGATTAGGGATTTAGAAAAGCAGATTAAAAAGTTAAGCAAACAGAATCAGACACAGACGAGAATGATTGAAATGCTCAGAGTTTTGCCTGGCAATATGCATATCAAATTAGGTTTAGATAAAAAAGGAAAAACCAAGAATGAGATATCCAAACGAGCTCAAGGATCGAGTGGTGTTGGCGTTAAAGCGAAAAAATCACGGCGATCAGTTGCGGACAGCGGAGTTGTTAAAGATAACACCGCGAACGGTGCGCAATTGGAAACGGAATCAGGGTTTACATAAAAACCCTGGTCGGAAAAAAATAGGAATTACATTTTTAGAAAAACTTCAAATCACAAGACAGTGGCGTAGGCAGGGGTTTTGCGGGGCACGTCCGATTAAAAAAGCCCTGCCTGCGTTAAGACATCGCGCGATCCGGGACGTTGTCGCAGAGTTAAAGTTACGTCAGAAAAAACGAAAAAATCAGCGAATAAAATCAAATCGTCAGTCGATAAAAATTAAAAACATTGGAATAGTTCAAAGTATCGATGGATTATTAAATCACGATGGTCGTGATTGTATTTTAGGAAAAGATCGCGGCAGCCAGCGGATAAAAGTCCAAAAGTGTGAGCAGAATCTGAATGCTGATGAGACTATTAAGTTTTTAAGTAATCTGAAAGATGAACAATCATTACCGCTGGTGCTTTGTACGGACAATGGCTCGCCATTTTGTAACAAAGAGGTCAGCGGTTTTTTGAATACAAATTACATCCTACATTTAAAAAATTTACCAAGAGTGCCACAGCATAACGGTGCCTGCGAGATTGCGGTTCGAGAATTTAAAGACGTATTTATCGAAAATTTTGATATAAAAAAGACCGAGAAAATCTTAAATGAAAATCGACTAAGGGCGGGTTTAAGTTATCGAACTTGTGAAGAATTTGAAAAAGCAGAAAAACATGAAATAAGTATAAAAATGCGAATTGAATTTTTCAACAAAACAACCGAAAATATAAAGATGGCAACAAATGGCATCAGTAATGCAATGATGAAAAGAAAAATAGAACGAAGCACAATTTTAAAAACGTTGGAAGACTTCGAACTAATTACAATAACAAAAGGTCATCACCCCGCCTCATACAAAGCGGAAGTAATTACGTGAACAGCACAGGGTATAGACTTTTGATGGTCGATGATAATCTAAAAAATTTATCAGCGACGAAAGGTTATCTTGAAGCCAACGGATTTGAAGTTGAAACGACATCTTCACCAGAGGATGCAGTTGAACTGATCACAAAAGATGAATACGCCTTGGTGTTACTCGATTTTCAAATGCCAGAAATGAGTGGAGATGAATTGGC
>JAYSSX010000378.1:0-2406 GCA_043720315.1 Pseudobdellovibrionaceae bacterium
GCCAATCGACCGATTAAAGAATCGCTAAACCCTTTGCGCTTGGCTTGCAATAAAACTTCGGCATTTAATCGCGATACATCAGCAATTTTCTTTTCGAAGTCCACTATGGACTTTAGTTGTTCTAAAAACCAACGAGTAATTCCTGTCAGTTTTCCTAATTCTTCGATAGACAAACCAGATCTTAAACCTTCGTAAAGATGAAAAATTCTTTTACTATTTGGATAAGATATCAATTCCTTTTGTAAATGAATCGATGGAAAACCTTCGGCATGACTTTCCAATGACAAAACCGCTTTCATTAACGATTCTTGAAAAGTTCGACCTATCCCCATAACTTCGCCGACACTTTTCATCTGAGTGGAAAGTAAATCCTTGGCACCGTTAAATTTTTCAAATGCAAAACGAGGAATTTTAGTAACTACGTAATCTAAAGCAGGCTCGTAACAACTAGGTGTCACTTTAGTGATATCATTTTTAATTTCATCTAGAGTTTTTCCAATTGCCAAGAGCGCGGCCAATTTGGCGATAGGAAAACCAGTGGCTTTGCTGGCCAATGCGGACGATCTGCTCACCCGAGGATTCATTTCAATAACAACACGTTCACCCGTCACGGGATGTGTCGCAAATTGAATATTGGCCCCTCCCGTTTGCACGCCAACTTCATTCAGAATTTTACAGGCCTCATCACGCATCGATTGATATTCATAATCTGATAAGGTCTGTTGCGGAGCTACTGTAATGCTGTCCCCGGTGTGTACACCGCAGGGATCAAAGTTTTCAATGCTACAGACAACTACGAAGGTGCCTTTTCTATCACGCATGACTTCCAATTCAAATTCTTTCCAACCTAAAATACTTTCTTCAACTAAAACTTCGCTGGTTGGACTTTCATGCAAGGCCTGAATGATCATACTTTTGTATTCTTCAGGAGAATAAGCAATCCCACCGCCCCCGCCGCCTAAAGTGTAATTGGGACGAAGAATGAGGGGGAAACCTAATTGTTCAGCAACCAAAAGCGACTGCTCGTAAGTTTTGACCATTTCACTTTTAGGATATTTTGCGCCCACTTTATCTAAAATATCGCGAAACAATTGGCGATCTTCAGCCGCCTTGATAACTTTAGGATCAGCACCCAGCAAGCGAACATTATATTTCGCAAGAACTCCGGCCTCATCCAAGGCCAACGCAAGATTCAATGCCGTTTGACCGCCCAAAGTAGGAATGACAGAGTCGGGTCTTTCCTTTTCAATAATTTTTTCTAAGTAATCTACACGAAGCGGTTCGATATAAACTTTAGTAGCAATTTCTGGATCCGTCATAATTGTCGCTGGATTCGAATTGACCAAAATGACTTCAAGGCCCTCTTTCATCAAAGCCTTACAGGCCTGTGTGCCCGAGTAATCAAACTCGCAGGCTTGCCCGATGACGATCGGACCACTTCCAATAATAAGAACTTTTTTAATAGGAGCGCTCATTAAAGACCCAACTTTCCTTCGTTAGAATAAATCATCTTAATATCGACATGTCGGTAGCGCTCGAATTTGTAGCGCATTTTAATTAGTCGCAACATCATTAACTCTTGATCCAAATCAGGATCTTTACGATGTCTCTTTACTTCGGACAAAATAAACTTCTTCGCATCTTCTGGGTGAAAGCAAAATCCCTTAGTAAATACGTAAGAGTCTTCAAAAGGAATTAGGCGAGCTTCAAAAATTTCGTCAGAGCTGAAACCGAAAGTCCAAGGGGACTCTTTGACTACTAACTTTTCATTTTTAAATAAGTCTTTTAGGTAAATGTTGCTGTCTTTAATTTTAATAAATTCAAAAAGGCCATGGCGATGAGTACGCAGTTTTTCCAAACGAACTTCTTCTTCGGGAGTTAAGCGAAGCTCCCTCGATTGATGAGCAATAGATAACGGAGACTTATTGTAACCGCTGAGTTCTCGAGAAAAGAAATACCAGTCAAAAAATTGCGACATACGCAATTCAAACTGGGGCGAATTCTCTTCCAAAATTCCGGCGTTGTCGAAGAACTCACTTTTTGCTTTTTTAACTTCGTCTTTAAATAATTCGCCTGCGTATAGAAATAAAATCTTATCGATTAAATTTTGATATTGAATACTGATTTCTATTGTGGTCACTTTTTGTCTCCAGAAATAAACTGCTTAATAAAAAAATCAAATAACTCGGCACCTTCATGTGGGCCCGGATGACTTTCAGGATGAAACTGTATTCCTAAACATTTTTTCTGTGCAGAAAAAATTCCAGCCACCGTTTGGTCATTCAAATTAATTTGGGTCACTTGCACATCTGCCGGTAAGGTTTTTGGATCGATTGCGTATCCGTGATTCTGACTTGAAATATAAATCTTGTTTAACAAGGTATCTTGAATAGGATGATTGGCTCC